>DASUVP010000251.1:0-2334 GCA_036378895.1 Sphingomicrobium sp. | reverse complement strand
ATCGGCCATTTCCTGACCGGCACCCAGTGGCACCCGAGCGATGCGGGTGCGGTCGACGGCGACTTCGGCTGGATCCCGCTGATCTGGGGCACTTTGTTCATCGGTGCGGTGATCGCCATGATCGTCGCGGTTCCGCTCGGCCTGATGAGCGCAATCTATCTGACGCAATATGCACATCCGCGCGTCCGCGCATGGCTGAAGCCGATCCTCGAGATCCTCGCCGGCGTCCCGACCGTGGTCTATGGTTATTTCGCGGCCCTGACGGTCGCTCCCTGGATCCGCGAACTGGGCATCTCGCTCGGGATCAGCTCGGCCAGCAGCGAAAGCGCGCTCGCGGCGGGGCTGGTCATGGGCATCATGATCATTCCGTTCGTGAGCTCAATGGCCGACGATTCGATCGCCGCGGTACCGGCGGCAATGCGCGACGGCAGCTTCGCCCTCGGCGCCACGCGTTCGGAAACGATCCGCAAGGTCCTGCTTCCCGCCGCCCTTCCGGGCGTCGTCGGCGGCATTCTGCTTGCCGTCAGCAGGGCGATCGGCGAGACGATGATCGTCGTCATGGCCGCGGGCCTCGCCGCCAATCTCACGGTCAATCCGTTCGAAAGCGTGACGACCGTCACCGTGCAGATTGTGCAACTGCTCACCGGCGACCAGGAATTCGACAGCGCCAAGACGCTTGCCGCCTTCGCGCTTGGCCTGGTGCTGTTCCTCATTACCCTCGTTCTGAACCTGATCGCGCTCAGCGTCGTGCGCAGGTACCGGGAAGCTTATGAATAGCGCCACTGCAGAAGCCGCGATCACGCGCTGGACCGGGGATGCCATGCAGAGCCGGCTGCGCAGGCGCTACCGGTCGGAACGGAACTTCAGGCTGCTCGGCTTCGGTGCCGTCGCGGTGTCGCTGGCATTCCTCGCCTTTCTGCTCGGGACCATGCTGTGGCAGGGTGCCGGCGGACTGACGCTCGACTTCCTCAAGGCTTCGGATTCGACCGACCCTGCGATGGCCGGCGTGTGGGGAGCGCTGAAAGGCAGCTTCCTCACCATCATCGTCACGATGGCGCTTGCCTTTCCGGTCGGAGTCCTGTCGGCTATCTACCTCGAGGAATTCGCCACTCGAAACCGGTGGACCGACATCATCGAGGTTTCGATCAACAACCTCGCCGCCGTGCCCTCCATCATCTTCGGCCTGCTTGGCCTGGCCGTCTTCCTCAACTTCATGCATCTCCCGCGCTCGGCCCCCCTCGTCGGCGGACTGACGCTGGCGCTCATGACCATGCCCGTGATTGTCATCGCCGGCCGCAACGCGATCACGTCGGTGCCGCCCTCGATCCGCGAGGCCGCGCTCGGAGTCGGCGCCTCGAAGATGCAGGTGGTCTTCCACCACGTGCTCCCGCTCGCCCTTCCGGGAATCCTCACCGGTACCATCATCGGCCTGGCGCGCGCCCTTGGGGAAACCGCGCCGCTGCTGATGATCGGAATGCGTGCATTCATCGCGGTCCCGCCGTCGGGAATCACCGAGCCGGCGACCGTGCTTCCGGTTCAGATCTTCCTTTGGTCCGACGAGGTCGACCGCGCCTTCGTCGAGAAGACGAGCGCCGCGATCATCGTGCTTCTTGTGTTCATGCTCCTGATGAACGGACTCGCCATCTATCTCCGCAACCGCTTCGAGCAACGCTGGTAGGCATCATGCTCATGAAAGAAAAAACCCCGATCACTCCAACGACGCCGGTCCCTGCGCCATCGGCCGCAATCGCTGCCGAGGCGAACCGCGCGGGCCCGTCAACGGTGGAGCAACCCCTTGCGCATGAGCCGTCGGTGCTCGACGACCCGGTCGCCAGCGATTCGCCGCTTCAGGACAAGCCGGTCGGCGGGCTGTCGGTCTCGCTCGGCACGGATGCCGACGAGCATCAGGAAGTGGCGCCGAAAGGCGAGCCGAAGATGCGTGCCCGGGGCATCAGCGTTTTTTACGGCGACAAGCAGGCTTTGAAGGACGTCTCGATCGACGTCCACGAGGATAGGGTCACGGCTTTCATCGGACCGTCGGGCTGCGGGAAGTCGACCTTCCTCCGCTGCCTCAACCGGATGAACGACACCATTCCGACCGCGCGTGTCACCGGTAAGATCGAGCTCGACGGGCACGACATCAACTCGCCGGCAATGGACGTCGTCCAGCTGCGTGCGCGGGTCGGAATGGTGTTCCAGAAGCCGAACCCGTTCCCGAAGTCGATCTACGAGAATGTCGCCTATGGTCCGCGGATTCACGGCCTGACATCCTCGCGCGCCGAGCTCGACCAGACGGTCGAGAAGTCGCTGAAGCGCGCCGGGCTGTGGGACGAG
>DASUVP010000250.1:0-3581 GCA_036378895.1 Sphingomicrobium sp. | reverse complement strand
CGGGATAATCGACGCTGTCGGGGCCATTAGTGCCGAGGTCCTCGACCTCATGGCCCTGCTCGCTGAGCCACCGGACGAGTTCGTCCTTCAAGGTGTAACCGGCGTGGTCCGCGGCGAGGGCAATGCGCATGGCTGATTCCTAGCGCGCAAGCTCAAGAAGCGCCACCGGCATGGCCACCCGGATGTCAGCTCATTATGAAAAGGCCGTCAGCAGTCTGAAGGATTGGCGGATCGGGGAAGTGCCTGGCGGCCCATTCGTCTGGGATCTCGGGCGAAGCAGCAAAGCTCGTCTGTGAGGAAGACTGCCCCCACATTGAATCGTCGGCAACCGCGCTCGAGAAAATGATCGGCGGGCCGCCGAACGAAATCTGGACACCACCTCCCGAGGCCGCGCCGATCGCGAAGCTCGGGTTATGGACATTGCTCAAGAAGAGCGAGGTCGACCCAAAGGTAAGCAGGCTGCCCGACGGCCCCATGGTCAGGCCAACGGATAGCCCCAAGGTCGCGTTGGTGAGGACGACCCGATCGCCCCTGGCGAAGTCCGTGATCGTATCGCCGCCAAGGTTGGCGATCGTGTCCTGGAACACATCATTGCCACTGCCGCCTGTCAAAATGTCGTTGCCACCGCGACCGGAAAGCGTGTTCGCCGCGCCATTCCCGATGAGCGTGTCGGCGCCGCTCCCGCCGATTGCATTCTCGATCAATGTTCCCCGGGCAATGACGACATTGCCGACCAGGGCGCCGATATTCGAAAAGGCCTCGGCATTGAGATTGATCAGCTGGTTGCTAGCGAAACCGGAATAATCGAGCGTGTCGACGCCGCCCGAGTCGAAGATCGTATAGGACACGTTAGGGTTCACAGCCGCGTCGAACGCGCTTCGGCCGCTCGTATTGTTGAAGCCATACGTCGTGTTTCCGGCGCGTGTCGTGGTCGACAGCCCGTAGAGATTGCCCATCGCGATGATGTCCGCGACCTGCGGCGTCATGATCGGGACGTGCGAGAAGCCCAGGCTCGAATAGTAACCGTTCTCGGCATTGTCGAAGTAAGACATGATGCTGATGGCTGCGCCGTCGTTGCTCCATATCGCATCATCGGGATAGACGGCCGCCGCGGTCCCGGCGTTCGAGTTGCTGGTGTGACCGATTCCCAGCGCGTGGCCGATTTCGTGCATGTAGGTGTGGAGGTTCAGCCGCGACAGCGCCACATTGACGGTCGCCGAGGTCGTGATGCCGTTCGAATGCACGGTGGTAGCGAAGGCGCCGGTCCCCTGCTGCAGGTCGTCGAACGTGATCTGGGCGCCGCCCGACTGCTCGACGAAATTCACGCCGATGATGTCGCTCCACTGCTGGAGTGCCTGCAAAGCAACGGTTCGCCCGGCGGCGGTGATCCCGGTCAGGTCGACGGTTATGGTGCCGCCTTGAGTGACGGCGAAGCTGTGGAAGTCGCCGCCGAAGAAACCGTGGGTCAGCTGGAACGCGAACTCATCCAGCGTGCCGACTGACGGCGCCACGTAGTTGCTGACGGAAAGCCTGTACGAACCGGTGCCGGTGTAGCCCGGCACTGGCGTGGTCGGCGTCCAGGCGGCGACGTCGATATAATAGGTTCCCGTGGTCGGGGCGGTGAAGACCAGCCTCGAACCGCGGCCGCCGCCGCCATCGTCGTTTTCCGCAAGGATCGCGCCACCGGCGTCGCGGAGATAGACGTAGGAATCCTCCAGAGTGAGGAGATTCACGGCGATCGTGACCTTCTGGCCGGAGGTCAGCTGGATGCGGTACCAATCATGGTCCCCGGTCACTTCGAGCTGATTGTCGATTGTGGCGCCGACGGCGATCGTCACGCCCGTCGTCGAGTTGCCAGGTACATCAACCATACAACACCTCACGCGAGGCCCGCTCGCTACGCAGCGAGCTTCGAACCATCATATCATGTTCCGGTGCAAGATGTGCGCAATGACGGCAGTTTCGTGCCAAATTCTGGCACTTCAAGCGGGCTTCGGCGCCCCGCCTTCAAGCTGGGCGAGGCGCGCAGCCATTTCTTCCATCCGCTGCTGCATTGCGCTTTCGCGGGAGAAGCGGCCGCGGGCGACGCGGAGGGCTTCGGCGAGCGAGGGAATGATCTCCCTGATCGCCTCCAGCTCCTGCCGGTTGTAGCGGTTGCCGTCCGAGCGTCGGCCGATGAGCAAGGTGCCGACCGAGCTTTCCTCGTCTTCCAGCGTCAGCTTTTCGATCAGCTTCGGATCGTCGGCCGACGTCACTTCACGGGCGGCTATGAGCTCGTGACCCATGGATGTGTCGAGCACGATCGCCGACGCGTTGGGGTGGACCGCACGATCGATGATCGCGAGCGCGCGGGTCGCAACTTCCTCGGGCGCTTCGGTCAAACCCCAGCTTTTGAGGCGCTTGGCAGAGTCCCGGATCTGGTCGAGCGGACCGCCGAAATGCCGCCGGGTCCAGCCGAGCACCGCATTCTGTGTCGGAGAGAAGATTCCGGCGGCGATGATCGCTCCGACCGTTGTCGCTCCCGCCTCGCTCTCGCGCCCCATGACTTCGGTGATGACTAGCTTCACCAGATCCGAACTTGCCGCCCAGACGATGCCGACGATCAGCGTCACGACCGCATAGGCGGCCGAGCGGGTGATGACCGTGTCCGCCTCCCACAGGCGGAAGCGAAGGAGTGCGACGAGCAGGCCGAGCGCGATCGCCGCCATGCCGGTGCTGAATAGCAGGAGCACCGTAAGGCTGATGAGCGGCGTGTACTTGCTCGGATCGTCGCCCATCCACGCTGCTATCGCCACGGCTCCAAGGATTAGCAGCAGGCCCGACGCGAATCCGAAACCTGCCCATTTGATTTGTTGCCTGGCAATTCCGTCAGGCTCGCGGCGGAAGCGGATGATCTGGCTCACGAGCACCGACAGCAGGGCCAAGACCGCTACGATGCCCTGCAAGTCCTCATCGAGGTCGAGGATGGACGTGGCGAGCGCGAGCGGGATCCCGACCGGGATGAGCCAGCGGAGGAAGCGGGGCAGGAAGACGCCGTCCGGGAAGGTCGCGAGGCCTATCAGCAGGAAATAGAACAGGGCCGCCCCGATGACATCGAGCACCATGCCCTGGTCGGTCCACAGCCAGAATTGCAGGGGTGGATCGATCGTCGCGGCCAGTCCGACGAAAGCGAAAGCCAGCAGCATCGCCACCGGATCGCTTGGCCTGCGCAGGGCCAGGAGGAGGCTGCACGCCAGCAGTGCCGTGCAGGCCAGCAAGCCCGTGAGGAGCCGCGTCCAGATCCGCAGGTCGCGTTCCCGGGCTTCGGCCGGTGTCTGGACGATCTTGCCGCGGCTCTGCGTCAGGGTGTGTGTGCGGCCGGCAGGATCGCGGACCGTCATGGCGACCGTAGGCCCGGGCGCGCTGTCGAGACGCTCGGCGAACTGCGCGATCTGAAGGTCGGCCGGGACGGGCCTGCCGTCGATCGCCACGACCTTGGCGGTGAGCGGAATCGCTGGCTCGCGGCCTGGTGGTGTGCCGACGACCAGCTTTCCGTCGGTGGTTACGTCGTAATCCAGGTTGAATTGGTGGGGTACGGGCTG
>DASUVP010000249.1:0-2540 GCA_036378895.1 Sphingomicrobium sp. | reverse complement strand
AAACATAGGGATCGCGGTTGAAGTAGCTGTTGTGCTTGCGGCGGAATTCGACCTGGTCGCCGGTGGCGACGTCGATCAGCGTGTCCGTGCCTTCCTCGAGCTGCTTGTTGCGCCCGGTGCCCGCCGACAAGTTGAAGGTCGAGGGACCGCGCCGGACGATGACCGAACCGGAGATGTCGGTGTTCACGTAGCCGGTGTATCGGCGTGACCCGGCGGCCGTGACGTTGCCGTCGATGCCGGACTCGGCGGACAGGATGACGTTCAGGACTTGGCTCTTGCCGGAATAGTCGGAGCCGTAGAGGTCGCCCGGGCCGACTTCGACACGGACGACCCGCTGGGCCGGAATCCGGGCGAGGGTGACCTCCAGCGATTCGGCCTTCGAGGTCGGGCGGGCGCCGTTGAAGACGACGTTGCCCGCCGTTCCGGCGAATCCCCGAACGTCGACCTGGCCGAGATCAGTCTGGGTGCTGCCGAGATCGAGCTGGAAACCAGGCACCCGGCGCGCAATGTCCAGAGCCGTCCGCGGAGCGAAGGGGGTGAAATAGGCCGCGTCGTAGGTCGTGGTGCGCGTTGGCGTCCCGGTTGGGGGTGCAGCCGCGGTGGACTGCGGATCGCTCGGGCTTGGAGTCTGCGCCAAGGCCGCTTCCGGGCCTGCGAGTGCTGTCGCTGCGATCGTGCCAAGCAAAAAGGCTCGCGCCATCCGGATCCCCTTAATTTCGTTACGGAGGCGGCTAGGGAAGGCTTGCCGGTCAATCGACGCGGGTTCGATCAATCGACGAACGGTTCGACTAGAGCCGCTGGTGGGCGCACAGGCGGCTGGACGGGGGGACAGGTGGGGCAACACTGGACTCTCCACGGCTTGAATGCTGCTCGTGGATGGCTCCCGCCTGTCAAAGCGGGTGCGGAAGAAGCGTCAATTCTTCGTCAAAAGTGTCTTTTGGTCGCTGATCCAGTTTTCACGCGAGATCGGCGCGAAGCCAGCCCTGCGGCGTTCCGAATTGAGGGCGGAGCGCAGTCGTTCGTCGGCGGCCAGCAGGCGAGGGTCGTTCCTCAGCGGATGGTAATGGGGATTGTTGAAAAGCGACACAGCGGGGACGGTGAGCAGGATTAACGGGACTGCCCGCGAAAGCTGGTCCAGCCGTTGCAGGGCTTCGTCGTTGCGGCCGGACAATGCGGCGATTTGGGCAAGGTTGATACGTTTCAATGTCCCGCCCAGACCCTTGTCTGGAAGCCTTCCGTTCGTGTTCGCGAACTTCGCCAGTAATTGATTCGCCTCTGGTCCGCGGCCCGCATTGCGCAGCGCGAGGATCGTCCCAGGTATCGCGACGAGGTCGACGTCGACCTCGCCCGAACGGATGAGCGGCTTGCTCTCGTCATACAGCCGGACGAGCACATCGCCATGGCCGCTCATGACCAGCATGGTCGCAGACCCCCACAGCGTGGAGCGATCCCAATAGTGCCGCCCCATGCCCGCTGCCTCGCGAGCCAATGCTGCCCAGTCTGAGCTCAGCAGGGCGCGCGAGAATGGCTCATGGGACATGGCTGACGCTGCTTGCCGGTTCTCCCCCAGGCCGCTCAGTGCGCTGGCGTAGTTGAAGCGATTGTTCCGCTCGCCCGGCGAGCGATCGTAGAGCAGCTTCGAGTAGCGGTAATTGTCGAAGGCACGGCCCTCACTGTTCGCCATTCCGCGCAGGAGGAGAAGCTTGGCACGGTCATCGCTGCTCAACTGGAGAAAGCGGCGGGCGACACGCCGGGCTTCGTCCGACTGTCCGCTGAAGATCAGGGCGCCGGCGAAATGTTCGTTGTTGATGTACCAGAGGGGGTCGATCTCCACCGCGCGCCGGTACTCGGCGATGCTCTCGTCATATTGCGCACGCTGGTTGAGGGAGGTTGCCAGCCACCGGTGATAGTCGGCGCGCTGCGGGCTGAGCTCGGCGGCCTTGCGATAGAAGGGCTCCGACCTTTTGTCCTGAAGGTAGATGAACCCCATCGCCGCGTACGCGTCGCCAAGATTGGGGTCGAGCTGAATCGCCTTTCTGGCGAGCTGCTGCGCTTCGGCGCGCGCAACGTCGATCGGCAGCCGTCCATACGACGTGGGATGATCGGACCGCAGCATCAGAACCTGTGCGAGTTCGGCGTAAGCAGGGGCGTACCTCGGGTCCAGGCGAATGGCCTCCCGCAACAGGCGGTCCGCTTCGGCCAGCGTGACCTCGCGACGGTCCCTCACCAGCTGCCTAGCCGCGAGATAACGGTCGTAAGCCTCGGGGCTGGTTGCTCGATGGATCGGCCTGTCGAACGACCGCGACAATCGCGCTGCTACCGTGCTCGCGATCTCGCCCTGAACGGCGAAGATGTCGCCGAGGCGCCGCTCGTACCGCTCCGACCACATCTGCGCACCGTCCGAGACGCGGGTCAGCGTGACGATGACGAGAACACGATTGCCCACGGTCCGCACGCTGCCGTCGAGCTAGTGCGACATTCCTAGCCCGCGGGCGGCTTCCAGCGAATTTGGCCTAGCAGCGATCTCCTGAGCCGAAACG
>DASUVP010000248.1:0-6911 GCA_036378895.1 Sphingomicrobium sp. | reverse complement strand
CGGGCACTGCGGTGTTGAGCGCGACCCGGCCGCGCGGACCCTCGTACGGCTCGCCCTGAACGACCGTCAGCGCCGCCCTCTTCCCGAGCAGCGCCTTCGTCGCGGGATCGAAGGTTAGGCGGATGTCGGTCAGCATCGTGCTGTAGCGGCCCGCGCTGGTCAGCAGCCGGGTCCGGCCGTTCGCGATCGGCAACTCGCAACGATAGGCCCAATGCGTGTGGCCCGAAACGACGAGCTCGATGGACGGATCGAGCCTCTCCAAGATGGGCAGGACGTCGCCCGAAAGACCCGGGCAGCTCGGATCGTCCCAAAAGCCCTTGGTGAACGCCCCCTGGTGGATCAGGACGACGATCGTGTCGGCGCCCTGGGCCTTGAGCTTTGGCACCAAGGCGTTCGCGGTTGCCGCTTCGTCGGCGAAGGTCAGGCCCGCAACTCCGGAGGGCGTCACGAGCACGCCCGTTTCCTTCAGCGTCATTCCGATGAAGCCGATCGTGATCGGCCCGAAGCGCTTGAGCGACGTGCCCGGGAACAGCGTCGTGCCGTCCTGCCTCATCACATTGGCCGCAAGGAAGTTGAACCTGGCGCCGGCAAAGTCCTTGTCCACAGCGCATGGTTCGCGCGTGAGGTTCTTCGCGCAGCCGCCGGTCTGCATCCGGGTCAGCTCCGCGCTTCCGCGATCGAATTCATGGTTGCCGACCGCGTTAAGCTCCAGGCCGGCCAGGTTCATTGCCAGAATTGTCGGCTCGTCGAGGAACAGCGAGGATGTAATCGGCGAGCCGCCGATCAGGTCTCCGGCGGAAACGGTGATGCTGTGCTGTTGCCCCTGGCGAAGCTGGCTGAGCGCGCCTGCCAGATAAGCGGCACCTCCCGCCGGGACGCGGATTTCGTTGCCGGCGCCATCCCGTGCGGGGATGGTCTGCTTCGGCGGCTCGAGATTTCCGTGGAAGTCGTTGAACGCGAGGATTTGCACCGAAACCGGCTGCGGAGCGGCGGGTGAAACCGACGCGGTCGGCGGGGTTGAAACGCAGGCGCCGAGCGCGGCTGTGAGAGCGGCACCCCCGATCCTCCAGAACTGCTTGATCACGCTCACTCCCGGACCCTTGTTGCCGCCGCGGCCTATGCCCGCCTAAGGTCACATCCATGACAGAGGAAGAGCTAATTGCGCTGGCCCGCTCCGCCGCGCTCAAGGCCTATGCCCCCTATTCGAAATTCCATGTCGGATGCGCGATCGAATCCGTTGACGGCGACGCGGTCACGGGCGCGAACATGGAGAACGCCTGTTATCGCCTCGGCATCTGTGCGGAGCAGAGCGCGCTGACTGCAGCCCAGCACAAGTTCGGCCTGGACAAGGTCGCGCGCATCGCCGTTGCGGGCGGCGGCATGGACGGCGGCCACCTGACCGGTGACTTGACCTGCACGCCCTGTGGAGGATGCCGTCAGGCGATTTTCGAAGCGGCCTGCCTGTCCGGACGAGACATCGAAGTCCTGAGCGCGAATGGCGAGGGCACGAGGATTGAGCGACATGCGGTCGGATCGCTCCTGCCACATGGCTTCGGTCCGGCGAACCTATCGGAGACCTAGCCTACAGAATTGCCAAATGCCGGTTGTCGAAGGTGTGCTCGTACTGCTTGGCGATATCGACCTTGCGTTCGATCGCCTCGATTACGGTCTCGGAGAAATCGACGCCGGCGAGAGCTGAGCAGGATTCGAGGTTCCCCGGCGAAAAGACGTTCACTTCCAGGATCTTGTCGCCGACGATGTCCACTCCGACGAGGAACATCCCGTCGGCCAACAGCTTGGGCCGGATGATCTCCGCGACCTTCAGTTCGGTCTCGCCGATCTCGACCGCTTCCGCTTTCCCGCCAGCATGGATGTTCGAGCGGATGTCGTCCTTAGCCGCAACGCGGCGGAGCGCGGCATATTTGCCGTCCCGCTCGAGCGGCTTGCCGTTCATGAGGAACAGCCGGATGTCGCCCTTCTTGGCCGCCGGGACATAGGCCTGGGCGATGATGTAGCCGTCGCGGCCAATCGCCTCGATCATCTGGTTGAGGTTGGAAGCGTTCTTCGAGTCCAGTTTGAACACGCCGGAGCCACCCGAACCCTGCAGCGGCTTCAGGATGATATTGCCTTTATGTGCCTTGGCGAACGCCTTGATGTCCGAAGCATGCTTGGTGATCAGGGTCTCGGCGCGAGCCTCAGCCGGGAAGCTTTGGAAGTATAGCTTGTTGATCGCCCGCCCGAGGCTGTCCGGATCGTTGAGGACGATGACCCCGCGCTTGGCGGCTTCACGCCCAAACAGGATTCCAGCTTCCATCGCCCACGGTCGGTCGGTGTCGATCGACGGGTCGTTGCGCAGCATGATCACATCCACCTTGCCGATTTCGACGCGCTCGATCTTGCTTTCCATGCTGCTTTTAAGCGCTTTGAAGAACTCGCTGCGGTCCTTGTACTTCCGCTCCGGCAGGAAGCGCCCGTGCACGGAAAGGCTGTCGTCGGGGTTCAGGACCCAGTCTTCCGGCGTGATGTAACAGACGCGATGGCCGCGGATCATCGCCCGGTGGGCGAGCACGGTCGTCGTGTAATTCTCGTACTCGCGCTCAATGTCGTTGACGAAAAAGGCGATCAGCAAGCGGGGTTACTCCAGGTCGAGAAGCTGGTCGAAGGCGAGGCCCTCGCGCAGGCGGGCGATCCGCCGTTGCGCGCTGTCCCGGGTGAGGAAGTCGGGCACGAAGACCGGCGCGTGAAGAAGTCCGCGCAGGAGCAATTCCTCAATGGCATCGACATGCTCCGGCGCGATTTTGCCCAACCAGAACGCATCGAGCGAAGCGCCGGTTGCAACGCGGTCGACGACCTCGCGGAAACCCTTGAGATAAATGGCGTCCTTGGCGAACCCGCCGGAGCGGAAAACGCGGGCGGTCGTGTCGAACGCGCTCTTCTTGTTGAAGCCGAGGTCGGCGGTCAGCCGCCGGTAGACGTCGATGAAGTCGGCACCGTCGATCATCGCCTCCACCGCGACGACGCGCCCCGCGAGCAGGCGAAGGCGCGCGCTGGTCAGGCCGCCGACCGCCCATTCGGCGAAGACTCCGAGTCCTTCCTGGATGCCCTCATATTGCGCGAGGCCGGTGCGGAAGATGGTGAGGCCCTGCGTCGCCCCGTTGAAGTATGTGAGCAGGTGAACGCTGACCTCGTGTGACAGCAGAGCGTCGAGACGGGCTGCCGCCATCGACGTCGCGCTCGAGATCATCAGCCGGTCGCCGGAGACCAGCAGGCCGGCGACGTCATCGCGGACTTCGATCTTGGCCTCGAACCTTTCATCGACGGAGCGGTAGCGGTCGACCAGCTCTCGTGCGGCGGTGGCGACTTCATTCGCGCCGATCTTGCCGCCCTGCGCCGAGCCCGGCCGCACCGAGGCGAGGATCGCATGCGCATCGCTCAGCAGTTGCGGGCTGACGGCGCCGTGGAGCAGCATCGACGCCGGCCGGAACCCCGGCGTGTTGCGCGTCGCCAGAAGGGTCAGTTGGTAATCGATCTCGCGCCGCTTCTCACCCAGAAGCCGTTCGAGCAGCGGGTCTTCGAGCAGCGACAAATCGATTTCGTAAAGCTCGCGCTTTGCGATGTCGGGATCGACGGTCAGCGGCCGGTAACGGAACTTCGGCGGCTTCTGGCAGCCCTGCGCGAGGAAGCGCGCCATCGCCTCCTGCGTGTTGATGGGCGACAAGGACAACAGATAGTCGAAGCTGCGCGCGATAGAATCGAGCTTCCGGTCCGCATGAAGCGCAGCCGCGAGGAAGGCGCTCCGCCCAAGCGAGCGGTGGTGCGGTGGAGGAGAAGTGCCCGACGCGGCCATGTAGGCTGCCGCTGAGCGGAGGAGGGCGTCCGCCACGGCAATCGCCAGATCGTGGGTCAGCTGCGGATAAAGCCTCCCATCGGGCGCGCGATGGATCTGGGGAATGAGAAGGCTCACGCGGTCAGCTTCGTCCGTCCCACCGATCGGAGGCTCGTCGGGACTCACGGCCTTCACGTCTGGGTGGCGAAGCTCGATCTTGATCTTCTCGACCGCCTTGGTCAGCGCCGTGAAGGCGACCCGCGCACGCTCGCTCCCCGAATGGCCGATGCAAACCTCGAACGGTGGAAGCTTCGGCGAATCCTTCTGGGTCGGCTCCCATTCGGCATCATTGACCTCAATCAGCAGGACCGCGCCCAGCTTCTCCCGAAGCACCGGAAGGATCGCGGCGAGCGCCGACTCCGCCTCAATATCCTCCTCGGGCGACCAGGCGAGATAGGCGGGGCTGTTCATCGCCACGCGCCGGGCGATGCTCGCCTGCGGTTGTGCCGAGCGATGGAGGACGAGGAAGGGCAGCCAGCGGTCGAGGTGGATCCGCCCCGTGGAGCCGACTTTCTGCCGAAGCTCGCCGCGCGGCCCGAAGCTTGCTTCGAACGTTTCGTCCGGCCGGTCCAGGGTCGCCATCCCGCTCATCCGAGCAACCGGTCCGCCTGATCGGCCATGAAGGTGGTGAACCGGCGCATCGCGGCGAGCTCGGCGGGGTCGGGCTCACCAGTCCATTCATCCATGAAGAACTTCTTGAACTCGACCGCGATTGCGCAGCCGCGCTCCGGATAGCGCTCGTGGACGAACCGGGTCTGCTCGCCGCGCCCCTGGAAGGCGACGTTCTCCCGAACGTCGAGCTTGCGGCCGTTAAAGTCGAACTTGCGCAGCGCATCCATCCAGGGATCGACCAGGAACGCCCAATGCTCGCGCGGCATGGAGAAGGTGCCGATGTTGATGTCGGGCGCGGACTCCTGCGGCTCAGGCTCTGCGTCCGGCCCTCCCCGTCGGTGGTTGTAGCTGTGGATGTCGAGAAGGACAAAGCGCTCGTGCTTCGACGCGATGCCATCGAGCAGGGCGCCGAGGTTCCGGTAATAATCGGCGTGCAGGTCGAGCGAGCGTTGGACCATCGCCTCGTCCGGCGCTCCCGGCTTCCACAATTGCAGGCCCCAGCATTGGTCGGGAGTTCGGTAGACGGCGCCGTCGTAGCCGCGGTTCAGGTCGAACTCGAACCGCGAGCGGTGGACGACGATATGCGCCGCCACGTCGAGCACGGCCTGGCCGGTGAACGGGTCTTCCTCGCGCAGGCGTTCGGTGTCGCCGAGCGCGATCGCCTGCGCCACTTCGGGCCTAAGGCCGTGCCCGTCATGGATCGCGGTCGCGACGATGCGACCCGCGCCATTTCTGATCGTCCACGGATTCCCGACTGTCATCGGGTGTGAAGCGCTTGGAACCGTCCTGGGTTTCCTCCGCGCGGACTGTTGTTAGACGAGCTTGATCTCGCGCAGCCGCTCCTGGAGATAGTCGTCGGCGGTGATCGGCGGCCACTTCGGCTTCTCGCCCGCCGGAACGGTGCCCGGCAGCGGCTCGATCAGGAAGTCCGAGCGGAAGTGCAGGAAGAAGGGCATCGAATAACGCGCATGGCCGCGCCGCTCGGGCGGCGGGTTGACGACGCGGTGCGTGGTCGAACGCAGCCGCCCGTTCGTCAGCCGCTGAAGCATGTCGCCGATATTGACGACCAATTCGCCGGGCTTCGGTGAAACCGGGATCCAGCGGTTGTCCTTGGTCAGAAGCTCCAACCCCGCTTCCTCGGCTCCCAGTAGGAGAGTAATCGTATTGATGTCCTCGTGGGCCCCGGCGCGGACGTTGCTCCCCGGCTCGCCCTGGATCGGCGGATAGTGGAGCAACCGCATCACCGAATTGCCGTCGCGGACCGTGTCGACGAAATAATCCTCGTCGATCTTCAGGTAGCGCGCGATCGCGCGGAGGATCTTGAGGCCGGTGCGGTCGAAGGTCGCGTAGAGCTCGGTGAACGTGTTCTTGAAGTCCTGGACTTCGGACGGCCAGACATTGTCCGGCATGTGGCCGCGGAACTTGTGGCCTTCCGGCAGGTCGCGGCCGACGTGCCAGAATTCCTTGAGGTCGTGCGCGGCGGCGCCCTTGGCGGTCTCAATGCCGAACGGCGTGTAGCCGCGAGCCCCGCCGCCTCCCGCAATGAAATACTTCTTCTTCACGTCCTCCGGCAGAGCGAAGAAAACCTTCGCCTTTTCCTCGGCGCGATGGATGAGCTCGTCGGGGATTCCGTGGTCGGCGATGATCGCGAAGCCGTAGTCCTCGAAGCTGCGGCCGAGCTTCTCGGCAAACTCGTCGGGATTTCGGTCGGCGTTCCTCAACGAAACGGACGCGATATGGTCGGCGGTGATGGTAGCCATGAAACTCTTAATAGCAGAAAGGTTTAGGGAAGCATCAGGCTCGCGAGCGCGGCACTCATCAAGTTGGCGAGCGAGCCGGCGATCAAGGCGCGGATCCCCAGCTTGGCGATCACCGGCCGCTGGTTGGGGGCGAGGCCGCCCGTCACCGCCATCTGGATTGCGATCGAGCTGAAATTGGCGAAGCCGCACAAGGCGAAGGTGACGATCGCCCGTGAACGTTCATCCAGTGATCCGGCCGGCATTGCGCCGAGGTCGATGAAGGCGACGAACTCGTTGAGCACGAGCTTCGTCCCGAACAGGCCGCCGGCGATGTTCGACTGCTCCCACGGCACGCCGATGAGGAACATGATTGGCTGGAAGATGTAGCCGACGAGACGCTGGAAGCTGAGATCGGGGATCCCGACCATGTTGCCAAGCCCGCCGAGCAGGCCGTTGGCGAGCGCGACCAGGGCCACGAAGGCGAGCACCATCGCACCGACGGCGACGGCCAGCTTCACGCCCGTCTGCGCGCCTTGGGCGGCGGCCATGATGATGTTGGCGGGACGTTCGCCCTCTTCGAACGTCTCGGCGACGTCGACCTGGTCGTCCTCGCTTGCTCCGCCCTCGAGCGGAAGCTCCCCCGACCCGGCGATGTCGTCCGGCATGATCATCTT
>DASUVP010000247.1:0-4217 GCA_036378895.1 Sphingomicrobium sp. | reverse complement strand
GCGGACGAGCATCGGCACGCGGATCGACGGTTCGTACATCAGTCTCTTGTCGAACAAGCCGTGCTCGCCGAGGAAGAAACCATTGTCGCTGGTGTAAACGATGAGCGTGTTCTCACTCAGGCCTGCCCGGTCGAGATAGTCCAGGAACCGACCGACATTCTCATCGACGCCGAGCAGGACGCGGTAGTAGTCCTTGACCAGGATCTGGTGGTTGAGCCGCGCACGTTCCTGGGCGGGCATGTCGGCCCGAACGCCGCGTTTGCGGAAGTCCGGCATGTCGGCGATGCGCATGTCGGACATGCGAAGGGCTTCGGGCCAGGACGACTCGTTATCGAAAAAGCCCGGCGGAAGCGGAATCTCGACGTCCTCGAAAGCCTTCGCGAAGCGGGGCGCGGGCTCCCAGCCGCGGTGGGGGGCCTTGAACTGGTAGAGCAAAGCAAACGGCTGTTTTGAAGGGCGCCGCTCAAGGAAGCCGATCGCTTCCTCGCCGATCACGTCGTCCGTGTGGCCCTTGCCGCGCGACATCTGCCCCTGGATGAGGATCGGCGGGTCGAAATACATTCCCTGGCCGGGGAGTACGGCGGCGTAGTCGTAGCCCGACGGCGGATTGTTGACGTGCCACTTGCCGACGACGCCGGTGTAATAGCCGGCGGCGCGGAGCAGGTTGGGCCAGGTCGCGGCATTGTCGAGCCGCGGCTCGTTCATGAACCCCGACTCCTCGCCGTTCGTCATCAGGCCGTGCGTGTGGGAGTAGAGGCCGGTCAAATAGGTCGCGCGGCTTGGGAGGCAGAGCGAGTTGGTGACGAAGGCCTCGGTGAAGCGCACTCCGCTTTCGCCGATGCGGTCGAGGTTGGGCGTCTTGAGGATCTTGTTGCCGTACGAGCTCAGCGCCGCCTGGGCGTGATCGTCGGTCATGATGAAGACGATGTTCGGCCGAGGGCCGGTCCTGCTGCCCGTCGTTTCGCAGCCTGCCAATGCCAGCGCCGCGGCGCTCCCTCCCAACCCCTGGAGGACGGACCTTCGATCTACCGTCACGCTGACATTGCGCATTTGCCCGGAGTGGCAAAGCTACTTCTCGGGATCAAGGCAGCCGCGTGCGTGAAAGGACCGTTTGTGCTAGTCGGCCCGTCCTCCGGATCGAGGAGGACAGCATGCGACATGTGAGATTGAACTTGCTGGCGGCGGCAGTGTCGCTGGCCTTCTTTGGGTGCAACCAGGACCGAGCGGCCGGGGATTTGCCGCAGGCGAATGAGAGCGGCAATACGACAGCCGCCGCTGACCAAAGCGATCCGGTCACGAGCGCGATGTCGGCAGCGCCTGCTTCAATCTCTCAGGGCGCGACCATCCTTCAAGCGCAGTCGGACGGATCGATGAAGACCCTTCGCGAAGGCACGAATGGCTGGACCTGCATGCCCGACAGTCCGACCACGCCTGGTCCGGACCCGATGTGCATGGACGCCAATGCATCGAAATGGGCGACGGCCTGGATTGGCAAGAAGGACCCGCCGGCGAACACCGTCGGCGTGATGTACATGCTCGAAGGCGGAACGGACGCGAGCAACACCGATCCCTACGCGAAGCAGCCGACGGCCGAGAACGATTGGGTCAGTACGGGCCCGCACCTGATGATCGTCGGGTCGAAGGAGATCCTTGTCGGTCATCCCTCGGGAGCGAAGCCGGACACGTCAAAGCCCTATGTGATGTGGGCCGGCACGCCCTACGCGCATTTGATGGTCCCGGTCGCGGCGAGCGCCGCGACTCAATAAGCGCGCGCGACCGCGAACTCGACGGCTTCGGTCAGCGCCGACTTGGCCTTGCCCGCGGGGAAGGGCGCAAGCGCATCGAGCGCCCGCCGTCCGTATTGGCGCGCCCGCTCGATCGTCTCCGACAAGGCGTCGCTGGCGCGTAGCAGTCCGATCGCATGCTCCAAATCGTCGTCGGAGATCCGCTCGCCGCCGATCGCCGCGCGCCAGAATGCGCGGTCCTCGTCCGAGCCGCGCGCGTAGGCGAGGATGACGGGAAGCGTCACCTTGCCGTCGCGGAAGTCGTCGCCGACCCCCTTGCCCATCACGTCCTGCTGCGATCCGTAATCGAGCACGTCGTCGACCAGTTGGAAGGCGATGCCGAGATATTTGCCGTATTTCTCGAGCGCGAGCTCGGCCTCCTCGCTCGCCTCGGCCACGACGGGAGCGATCCGGCAGGCGGCCGCGAACAAGGCCGCGGTCTTGGCCGCGATGATCGTCAGATATTGCTCTTCGTCGGTTTCGATGCGGCGCTGCGTGGTCAGCTGCTCGACCTCGCCCTCGGCGATGACGGCCGACGCGTGGCTGAGGATCTTGAGCACCCGCAACGACCCGTCCTCGACCATCAGCTCGAAGGCGCGGCTGAACAGGAAATCGCCGACTAGGACCGTCGCTGGATTGCCCCAGATGAGGTTGGCGGTGCGCTTGCCCCGGCGCAGGCCGGAGCCGTCCACGACGTCGTCGTGGAGCAATGTCGCGGTGTGGATGAACTCGACCGCGGCCGCGAGCTTCTGGTGCCGCGTCCCGCTGTAGCTGAGCAGCGCGGCGCAGCCGAGCGTCAGCATCGGGCGCATGCGCTTGCCGCCTCCGGCGATTAGGTGTCCCGCCAGCTCGGGAATCAGGGCGACTTTGCTCTGCATGCGGTCGAGGATGACGGCATTCACGCCATGCATGTCGTCCGCGACGAGCGCCATCAGCGGCTCGAGCGATGGAGCGGTCGCACCTTTGATTTCGAGGACGGTCGCGGTCACGGGCGCCACCTAGCGGTACACATAAGGTTTTCCTAGCCCGCCGGGAGGCTGAGCCGGGCGAGCAGGCCGCCGAGATCTTCGCTCTCCTCGAGCGTGATGCGGCCGCCGTAGATTTCGGCGACGTCGCGGACGATGGCGAGGCCGAGGCCCGTTCCGGGCTTGTCGGTGTCGAGCCGGGCGCCGCGCTGGAAGATCGCCTCGCGCTCCTGTTTCGGGATGCCGCGGCCGTCATCCTCGACGATGATGTCGATGACCTGGTCCTTCGGCTCGACGGTCACGAACACTCGGCCGCCGCCATATTTGGCGGCGTTCTCGACGAGGTTGCCGACCATCTCGTCGAGGTCCTGCCGCTCGACGCGGACCTGCGCGGCCTTGTCGCCGGCGATGTCGACGGTGACATTTTCGTAGAGCCGGTCGACCGCGCGCTGGACGGCCTCGACGCTTTCCCAGACGTGGGCGCGCGCGTGGGCCGATGCGCGGCGGCCGATCGCCCGGGCGCGGGCGAGATGGTGGTCGACCTGGCGCCGCATAACCGTCGCTTCGCGGCACACGGTCTCATCGAGGTCGGGTGCATTGGCCGTCGCCGCATTGGTGATGACGGTTAGCGGGGTCTTGAGCGCATGAGCAAGGTTGCCGGCGTGGCGCCGCGCCTCCTCGGCCTGATCCTCATTGTGGGCTAGGAGCTGGTTGATCTCCTCGGTCAGCGGCTGGACCTCGTTGGGAAAGGCTTCCGTGATTCGCGTCTTGGCGCCCGAGCGGATCGCGGCGACGTCCTGCCGGACCCGGCGAAGGGGCCACAGGCCGTAGAAGGTCTGCAGCGCGGCGAGGATGAGCAGGCCGACGCCAAGCGCGAGGAAGCTCCAGAACAGGGTCGAACGCAGCTGGCGGATCTGCGTGTCGATCATCTCGCGCGACTGGGCAACCTGGAATCGCCAGCGTGTCCGCGATCCCGGAAGGATCACGTCGCGCTCGGAGATGCGCAGCGGCTCGCCCTCGAACTCGTTGCTGTCGTAGACGTGGACCTCGACGTCCTCGTGGCGGTCCTGGACGCGCAGGCGGCGGTCCCACAGCGAGCGCGACGGAAAGGTGTCCGCGCCATCACCGCTGATCTGGAAATAGACGCCTGAATAAGGCTCGATGAACCTCTGGTCGGCTGGCTGGCGGTTGAAGCGGACCTCGCCGTCGGGCCCAATCTCCGACGAGGCGATCATCGCGTTGAGGACATATTCGAGCTGATCGTCGAAGTTCTGGACGATCGATGCGGTCAGGATGCGGTCGAGCGCGAAGCCGCCCATCAACAGCAGGGCCGTGATCCAGAAGGCGGCAACGACGATCATTCGCCGCGTGAGCGATCCGACGCGCGGACGCTTCGGCGGCGCTACGGCTTGCTCACCCGCCGCCGTCACCGGGGCGGCCTGGTCGTTCAACTGCGCTTATCCTCCGG
>DASUVP010000246.1:0-5968 GCA_036378895.1 Sphingomicrobium sp. | reverse complement strand
ACCCACTTCAACTGCTGTTGCTGAGTTTCGTCGTCAGTGCCGCGGAAGCGTTGAACGAGGCCTGCGATCGCCGCCAGCACGCACAGGATCGCAAACGGGAGGAACAGCTGCGTCGGCGTCAAACCCAACGCCTCGATGATTCCGATCGTGAAAATTACGGCGCTTCCGATTGCCACACCGCGCGTCCATCCCGGTTCCCACCTTCCGTTTGGGAAAAGCAGCAGCGCCAAGGCAAACAGCAGGAAGCGAAGGCGGTCCAGGAACATCGGAACCACCGCGGCGGTGGTGAAGTCGAAGCTGCTGGTGATAGTCCAGCACAGGAATGCGAGGGAAAGGATGGCGGCCACCGGGTCCCGCTGACGTCGCCAGAAGAGCACGAAGGCCACTACTCCGACGATCGCCGACTTCACGAGCCGGAGCCCGAGGACGATCGGCTGCGTGCCGTCGAACAGCGCCAGTGCGACGGTCGACAGAGCGGCGAGAGCCAGTAGGGCCCAAACGATCCGGTACGCCCAAAGGAGCCCCCCGCCGAGTTGCGGAAGGCCGCTTGGTCTCGTGGGAATCATTGCTGACGGAGTCATTGCATCCTTGCGGCAGCGGCCAAGCGGTCGAGCAGATTCTCCGCGGCGCACCACTCGTCCATACGGCGTACCGACGTCGAGCGATTGAGGAAGGCGCAAACGGCCAGGATGTCGCGGCGCGGGAGCGGGCCGACGATGCGCGAATTGGGCGAGGTGAAATGCGGCATGATCACTTCCTCGTCGAGGATGCGATCGACGCGGCGACTTCGCTCGCCATGGCGATCTGGGGGTCACGGTCGGCCAGCTGATAGCGGCTGGCCACGAAGCGGAAGTCCGTCCAGCTCACCCAGACCTGGCCCGAGTCATCTTGGGTCACGAGCATGCGGACCGGCCAGTCCAGGCCCGCGAGCGGATTGGACTGGAGAAACTGCACGCCCAGCGGTGGATTGCCGAACAGCAGCAGCTTGGAGCGGTTGATCGGAAGGTTCGCACCGGCGCCGAGCGCGGAATGGTCGATCTCGTCGAAGAAGCGAATGCCCTTGCTGGAGATATCAGCCCTCAGTCGGGCAACCGTCTCATCGAACGCATAATCGCTCTTCTGCCTGATGACGCCCTCAGCCGGCGCGGCGGCGACTGGCGTTGCCGCCTTTGCCGCAGTCGCTACGAGCGGCGTCACCACGGTCGCCGGGCCCGCAAGCAGCAGGACCGCGAGGAATTTCTTGTGGAGCTTGGTGCTTCTGAACATCTGATCTCTCCTTGCCTGTGCTTCGGATTTTCGCCGTTTGCGGGTCGCTGGAGAAATCGCGATTGCTCATGGTTTCGATGCGCGGGACGCATGCGCCACGCGCATCAGTTGGCGGCGGCGGTCTTCACCATGCGCCCGCCGCTGGCCTCGTGCAGGATGAAGCCCTCGATGTCGTCGACGGGAGCACGCCAGGGCGCTCGCTCGAGGGTCTCGATCGTGTCCCGGTAGCCTGCCTCGCGGCGCCTGCGGATGCCGTTCGCGCTGAAGTCGATGTCCTTGCTGTGATCCTCATGGTCGAGCGCGGGCGCGAGGAGGCGGACGACGTGCATTCGCGTGAGGCAGCCGTACGAGGCAAGGTCCGCGAATCGATTGTCTCGGCGCCTTTCCTCCGGGAGCATCTTGCCGAGCTCGGCAATGATGTGCCGCATCCGGTGAAGCTGCCGCTGGCGCTTGATGTGCGCCGCTGCACGCGACGAATATTGCACGTCCTTCTGGCGGTTCATCACTTCCCAGATTGTCTCGGGCTCCGGCCCGTGCGGGTTCCATATGTGCACCGCGAAGACGAGGCTGTCCTTCCGCGGATTGTCGTCGAACACGACCTCCACTGGCGTGTTCGAAAGGATGCCGCCATCCCAGTAGAGCTCGCCGTCGATACGCACGGCCGGAAAGCCGGGCGGGAGCGCGCCCGAAGCAAGCACATGCTCCAGTGCAAGCGGCATGTCGCGGGAATCGAAATAGCGCATCTCGGCAGTGCGCACGCTCGAGGCTCCAACGGTGATGCGCGTGCCGCCCGTATTCAGCTGGTCGAAGTCGATCAGCTCCTCGAGCGTCCGGCGAAGCGGATCGACTGAATAATAGCCGGCGGCGTCCGCGCCGAGCGGATTGTGCGGGCTAAGGAACGCCATCGGGTTGGGGCTGAAGAAGGACGGGACGCCCGCCGTGATCGACCGGAAGTTGCGGGCCGCGGTCGCCATCCAGCTCGGCAGGCCCTGCGGAACCAGCTGGTCGTTCTGAACGCGCGACCAGAACTCGCACAGCTTGTCGACGCGCTCGCCCGGCTTGCTTCCGGCAATAAGGGCAGCGTTTATCGCCCCGATCGAAGTGCCGATCACCCATTGCGGAGCGATCCCGGCCTCGTCGAGCGCCTGGTAGACGCCGACCTGGTACGCGCCGAGAGCGCCCCCGCCCTGCAGGACGAGAACGGTCTGGCCGAGCGTGGCCACTTCCTTCGCGAGCGAAGTCATGCGCAATTCCTTTCGAGCACGATGGTCGTTTGAGACTTATGAGCGGGCACCTCGCCCGTAATCAGGCGTGCGCTCCGCTGGTAGGTGACATAGCTCCACAGCCAGCTGATCATGACTGCGACCCGGCTACGGAAGCCGATCAGGAACCAGATGTGGGCGAAGGACCAGATGAGCCAGGCGAGAAAGCCGCTCAACCGCAACTGGCCCCAATCGATTACGGCCTTGCTACGGCCGATTGTCGCAAGGTTCCCGTAATCACGATACGTGAAGTCGCCTCTCGCCCCGCCGAGGATTGCGTCTGCGACATATCGGCCTTGCTGCTTGGCAACGGGAGCAACTGCGGGAAGTGCGCGATTGTCTGAGCCTGCCGCATTGGCTGTATCGCCTATCGCGAAGATCCGCTCGTGGTTCGCAACGCGAAGGTCGCGTTCGACGAAAATCCTGCCGTTCGCGTCCTTCTCGGCATCGAGCCATTCGGCCGCGGACGAAGCCGTCACGCCGGCTGCCCAGACGACAGTGTGCGCGAAGATCAGTCGCGACCGGCAGAGCACGTAGCCGGACCCGAGATCGCTGACCGGCGCGCCGATCAACACCTCTACTCCGAGGTCCTCCAGCGAACGCCTGGCGGCCTCGGAGAGCGTCGCTGGAAATGTCGGAAGCACGCGCTCGCCGGCTTCGACCAGAATGACCCTGGAGCAATGCGGAGTGATGCTGCGGAAGTCGCGCGAAACCGATTGGCGCGCCAGCTCGGCAATGGCGCCGGCCATCTCGACTCCGGTGGGTCCGCCGCCGACAATGACGAAGGTCAGGAGCGCCTGACGCCGCTCTAAATCGGGTTCGGTTTCGGCGCGCTCAAGCGCAAGCAGGACGTTGCGGCGGATTGCCGTCGCATCCTCGATGCTCTTGAGACCCGGGGCGCTCGCCGCCCAGTCGTCGCGCCCGAAGTAGCTGTGCCGAGCACCGGTCGCGAGGACCAGCCAGTCGAATTCCAGGCCGCGTCCGCTCGCGAGCCGGATGCTGTTATTGGTCGCATCGACCCCAATCACCTCGTCCAGGAGCACGCGCACGTTGCGCGCACCCGACAGGATCGAGCGGATCGGCGCGGCGATATCGGCCGGCGACAGCGCGGCAGTGGCGACTTGATACAGCAAAGGCTGGAACAGGTGATGGTTGCGGCGATCGACGATCGTCACGTCCACCGGCTTGTTAGCCAGCCGCTTGGCCGCGCTCAGGCCGCCGAAACCAGCGCCGACGATCACGACGCGAGGACGAATGCTCCCAGCTGGCATGTCGGGCTCAGTGCGCGGTCCAGCCGCCGTCGACGGGAAGCGCGGTGCCGGTGATAGAGCGCCCTCCCGGTCCACTGAGGAAGACGGCAAGCGCGCCAAGTTCCTCGACCTCGGCGAAGCGCTTGTTCGGCTGCGCGGCGAGGAGAACGTCGCGGATGACTTGCTCACGCGTGATCCCGCGCGCCTTGGCGGTGTCGTCGATCTGGTTCTCGACGAGCGGGGTCCAGACGTAGCCGGGGCAAATGGCATTGCAGGTGATACCAAGCTCCGCGCCCTCGAGCGCGAGCGTCTTCGTAAGGCCGATGACGCCGTGCTTGGCGGCAACGTAGGCGCTCTTGAAAGGTGAGGCCACCAGACCGTGCGCGGAGGCGACGTTGATGATCCGCCCGAAACCCGCCTGCTTCATCGCCCCGAATGCTGCCCGCGAAGTGTACCAGGCGGCGGACAGGTTGAGCGCGATGATCGCCTCATACTTCTCGGCCGGGAAGGATTCGATCGGGCTGACGTGCTGAATCCCGGCATTGTTGACCAGGATGTCGATGCCGCCGAACTCGACGATCGTCTCTTCGATGAGGCCGGTCGCCTCCGCCGGCTTCATCAGGTTCGCGCCGTTGTAGACGATGCGGCTGACGGGACAGGCTTTGTCGAGCTCATCGCATACGAAGTCGATCTCGCGCTGCTCGGCGAGACCGTTGATCACCACGTTGGCGCCCGCGTTGGCGAAGGCGCGCGCAATTCCCAGCCCGATGCCGCTTGTGGATCCGGTTACGACCGCGACCTTGCCGGACAGCGGGTGCGCCGCGCTCGTCATTTCCTGGACCTGCATGTCCATTTCGAAGCTCCAATTTCGTTGAGCTCCTAGGATCGGCCAGGCGCGCGGCAGAGGGAAATGCGCTTCATGCATCGAGTCCATGCGGCCTTGCGATTTCCTTGGCGGGCAGCCGCTTCGTAATTTGATGGGGCGTCGCGAAAGTCGGCACCTCAGCCGATGACGCACGGGACCGAAGACATCTCTCGCATCCTGCAGACCGGCTTTCGCGGCGACACGGATTATCGCTTTCAAGGAGACGGCAATGTTCAATCTCAAGACCAAGCTCGCGACGGCTGCGATTGCCGTCGCCGCTATCGGCGGGTTCGCTACCCCGGCGGCCGCCGCCCAGTGTTCCACGGCCGGCACCAGCGATCTCGCCAGCGCGCCGACCATGCCGAAAGGCGTCACCGACGATGTCCTCGGCTCGATCAATCTCGCGTCGGAAATCGGCGTCGATGGCCGCCAGCTGCGCACCCGCCGCCTGGTCGTTCAGCCCGGCGGAATCGTTCCGGTGCACAGCCACAAGGATCGCCCGGCGTTGATCTACGTCATCAGCGGCTCGATCACCGAGCATAGCTCCGCCTGTGGCGCCCCCATCGAGCACAAGGCCGGCGAAATCAGCCGCGAAGCTGATGGCCTCAGCCACTATTGGCAGAACCACGGCAACGAGCCAGCGGTGCTGCTCTCTTCGGACGTGTTCCACGGCCAGTAAGTCCCCCGCGCCGGCGCACGCTCCCTGAGCCGGCATCCCGGCGTCCCGCCTCTGCCCCCGAGGCGGGACGTCATCCTCGTTTCGAGTGACTGGTCATGACCGACATCGCCCGCGCCGCCATCGCACCTCCAATGCCCGGGCTGTCGGCGGGCCGTTCGCTGCTGATCGCGGTGATCGGCTTCCTCACGCTCGTCGACCTCTTCGCCACTCAGGCTATCCTTCCGAGCCTCGCGCAATCCTATGAGGTCAGCGCCGCTCAGATCGGGCTGGCCGCCAATGCCAGCACGCTCGGAATGGCCATTTCCGGTCTTCTGGTCGGCGTGTTTAGTGCGAATATCGAGCGCAAGCGCGCGATCGCGCTGAGCCTATTGTTCCTCTCGGTGCCGACCGCCGCGCTGGCTTTCGCGCCGAACCTGACCATCTTCGCCATCCTCCGCGTGGTGCAGGGGCTGTTCATGGCCGCGGCCTTCACCCTGACGCTCACGCATCTGGCGGAGCGCTGCGAGGTCCGCACGGCGCATGCCCTCGCCGCTTATGTGACCGGCGTTGTCGCGAGTAACCTGATCGGCCGCCTGACCGCCGCCTTTGTCGCGAGCCTGGTCGGTGCGGAGCAGAGCTTCCTCTTTTTCGCGCTCCTCAACATGGC
>DASUVP010000245.1:0-13353 GCA_036378895.1 Sphingomicrobium sp. | reverse complement strand
TGATCGCGATGTAGAAGATCTGGAAGGCCATAGCCCGGCGCAGATCGTTGCCCTTGTAGAGCGCTCCGACCTGGCTCGCGATATTGCCCTTGAACAGGCCGACGCCGATGATCAGCGCCAGCAGCGCGAGCAGGAACGCCCCTTCGAAGGCCATCAGGAAATGGCCGATCGACATCATGATGCCGCCCGCGAACAAGGCGACGCGCTGGCCGCAATAACGGTCGGCGATGATGCCGCCGAGGATCGGGGTCAGGTAGACGAGGGAGGTGTAGTCGCCGAAGATCGCCGAGGAGAGCGGCTGTCCTTCGAGCCCGGTGTAGTGCCACGACCGAAGCCAATCGAGGCCGATGACGCCCGCCATCCGCTCCGGAACCAGCAGATATTTGACCATGTAGAGGGTCAGCAGGGTTTGCATCGAATAATAAGAGAAGCGCTCACACGCCTCGACGAACGAGAGATAACCGAGGCCCTTCGGATGACCGATGAAGGCTCGGTCGGTGCGGTCGATATGTTCGAGGTCAGGCTGTGCGTCGGCGACGGTCATCTGCATCTCTCCCCTGCAGCGTGACGGGAAGGGCTAGGCGGCTAGCCCGCCCAGCGCAATGCGCGGGCACCGCCGTCCGTCGAAACATGCGTTGCGCCAATGCGCGCGTGGTGGCTAGGTTTCGGCGAAAACAGGGGAGACTCATGCGCCATTTGACGCTCGCGCTCGCGACCGCTGCTTCCGTTGCTCTGTCGACGCCCGCCGCAGCCGGTCCAACCGAAGATTTCCACGCTTTGATGGACGCTTATTGGGCGGCCTATCTCAAGGACAATCCACTCATCGCGAGCTCGGTCGGGGTGAAGACCTATGATCGAAACCTGGGTGAGCTCAGCCTCTCAGAGTTCGACCGGCAGGCGGCGGAGGCCCAATCCTATCTGACGCGTCTCCGCGCAATTCCCGCAGCCTCGCTCAGCCCCATGGACCGGAGCAACCACGCCGTCCTCGTCCGGACACTGGAAGACCAGATCCTGCAGAACCGCTTCGGCCAGCGGCAGCTGCTCTACTCCTCGCTCGGAAGCTATCACGAGTTCCTTGCGACCATGGGCGAGAACATCCCCATGCGGACGAGGGAGGATTACGACAATTATCTTGCCCGGCTCGCGCTCGTGCCGGCGCGGATGAAGGCCTACAGCGACATGAGCGTGAAGGCCGCGAATGAGGGCTTCACGCAGGCCTGCGAGTGGATGAAGACTTTGCCCGGCTCGACCGTCGGGCTGGTGCCGGCGGACATCACCAAGTCGCCCTTTTACGGTCCTTTCGCTGTCACGCGCCCGCAGGCGATCTCCGAAGCGGACTGGACGGCCCTCCAAGGCCGCGCGGGGGACGTCATCGGCGGTCCGATCGCCGCTTCCTACCGCGCATTCTCGCAAGTCGCCGAGACGCAGCTTGTACCCAAGTGCCGCAAGGTCGATTCCGTGTCGGCCCAGCCCGGCGGCAAGGAATATTATTCGGCGCTCGTCCGGCTCCACACCACGACCGACCTGACCCCCGATCAGATCCACCAGATCGGCCTGCAGGAAGTCGCGCGGATTCGTGCGGAGATGGAGCAGGTCGCGAAGAAGGCCGGGTTCGCGAGCCGCGAGGCCATGATCGCGGACATGCGGACCAACCCCAAATGGTACGTGACCACGCCCGAAGAGCTCATGGAGAAGACGGCGATCGTCACCAAGACGATCGACGGCAAGATGCCGGCTTACTTCGGCCGGCTCCCGCGGCTTCCCTACGGTATCCGGCCGATGACCGCCGCGACAGCCCCAACCGACACGACGGCGCGCTATCAGCCGGGCAGCCCGGAAGGCGGCATCGGCGGTTATTATCTCGTCAACACGACCAAGCTCGACCAGCGGCCGCTATGGGAGATTCCCGTACTGTCGGTGCACGAGGCTGTGCCCGGCCATCACATGCAGATCGCGCTCCAGCAGGAGCTGGAGATGCCGCAGTGGAGGAAGGCGACCACCTTCTTCACCGCATTCGTCGAAGGCTGGGGCCTCTATTCGGAGCGGATGGGCGTCGACATGGGGATCTACGACACGCCGCAAAAGGACATGGGACGCCTCGGCTACCAGATGTGGCGAGCGACGCGGCTGGTCGTCGACACGGGCATCCATTCCAAGGGCTGGGACAAGGCGCGGGCCGTCGCCTACATGAAGGACAACACCACGCTCACCGACGCGAATATCGACGCGGAGGTGAACCGCTACATCTCCGTGCCCGGCCAGGCGACCGCCTACATGATCGGCAAGCGCAAGATCGAGGAGCTCCGCTCACGCGCCGAGAAGACCTTGGGCGACAAGTTCGACATTCGCCGCTTCCACGATGCCGTGCTCGGGCAGGGTGCCGTGCCGCTGGACGCGCTGGAAGCGCAGATAGACGCCTGGATCGCGGCGGAGAAGGCTCGAGCCTAGTCCTGCGGGGCGGTCTGTTGCTGGACCGCTTCGTCGCTCTCTTCGCGGGCGTCGCGGATCATCTGCTCCATGCAGCCGGTGTAGCCTGCGGGGCCGACGGGCGAGCAGCTCTGAATGCCGGTACGGCCGACGCGCTCGATGCTGCGCACCTTCTTTGCCCAGGCCGTGCGCTCCTGAAGCGTTCCGCCTTCGCGCAGGCGCTCGGGGATGCGGTAGCGCTCCTCTTCGCCGACGCGCTTGCAGACGACGACCTCGTCATCGGTCGAGCGCGGGCAAGGGTCGTTGCCGAACACGATGATCTCGTTGACCCGGTCGTTCGCCGTCTGCGCCTGGGCCGACGGGGCGACGAGGCCCGCGATCAGGGCAGCGGCTGCGAGAGGGGCTGCGAGCTTCGTCATACTGGTCCTTCCAAGGGTTGAAAGCGGGCAAACCCCGCCTGTTGTTCCTCAAATGCGTTTCGACAGGCCGATTGCAAGACGGCATCCGGCGCGAATCGCCGCTGTCAGGACGGGGTAGGCGACCGCCTGCGCCGATCCGGCCTCCCGGGCGACATCGCGATGCTCGAGCTCGTCGGCCCGAAATTCGGCGATGTCCGCGGCAAGCTCCGGATCATCATCGCCAAGCTCGTCGAGCTGCTGGCCGTAATGGCGGTCGATTTCGGTCTCGACGGCCTCGGTGCAGGCCATTGCCGCCTTTTCGGACATCAAGGCGGTCGCTGCCCCCAGAGCGAAGCCGGCCACGTTCCAAATCGGCTGCAGCGCGGTCGGACGGATGCTCCGCTCGGCCATGATCGCGTTGAAGCGGTCGAGGTGCCGCTTTTCCTGGTCGGCCATGCGAGCGACGAGCTTGGCGGCGGGCGAGTTGCGGCGAAGGACCGCGAGCTGCCCGGCATAGATGCGCGTCGCGCCGAACTCGCCGGCCTGGTCGACGCGGATCATCGACTTGGTGTCGGCGCGGCGCTGTCCGGGATGCCACCGGGTCATGCGCGGCGGCCTCTCATCGCAAGCACAATGATGAGCGCCGCTCCGCCCAGCGAGAGGATGGCGTTCCATCCGGCCATGGAGATTCCGAACAACGACCATTGCACCTGGTCGCAGCGCACCAAAGGCGCGGCCACGATGTCCTGGAGGCTCATGCCTCGGGTCGTCGTGCAGGTCGTGAAGCCTTCGAAAATGCCGGCCTCGACGCCTGCATGATAGACGCCGATCGCTCCCGATACGAAGATTGCAGCGGCGGCAAGCAGGGTCAGCAGGCGCGCACGGCGCGAGGTAGGGGGAGCTGTGAAAGCCAGGCCGGCGAGCAGGATCGCGGCACCGTGCGGCCAGCGCTGCCAGTAGCACATCTCGCACGGGTGGAGCCCGCCGATATATTGCGAGCCGAGCGCCCCGCCGAGCAGCCCGAGCGGAAGCAGGAGCACGATCAGCCTCGCGGCCTCGGCATTTCCAATCCTGAGCAATCCGCGCTCCAGCGTCAGCGCTGCTTCGTTCACCTTAGGACTTCTTGGGCGTGCTCGTCGAAGCGACGTTCGTGCCGCGCGTGCCCAGCCGCTTCAGCGTGCGAAGCGCATAGTCGAGCTGGAAGTCCTTGACGCCCTTCTTCTCCAGCTCCGCGGCAGTGAAGTTGAAGCGCGGATCCTTCGAGAAATCGTCTTCCTCGAGCAGCTTGTCGTCGACCTTGGCCTGGCCGAGCAGATGACGCCGAAGGTCCGCCTCGCGGACGACCTTGCGGTCCTTGAAGTCCGGATCGCTGAGCTGCGGGACCGTGATGTCGGGGTCGATACCACCGGCCTGAACCGAGCGGCCCGACGGCGTGAAGTAACGGGCCGTGGTCAGCCGCAGAGCCGACTTCGGCCCCATGATCTGCACCGTCTGCACCGACCCCTTGCCGAAGCTCCGCTCGCCCAGAACGAGCGCGCGGTGGTGGTCCTGAAGCGCGCCCGCGACGATTTCCGCCGCCGATGCGCTGCCCGGATCGATGAGGACGATGACCGGAAGGCCATGCGCCATGTCGCCCGGCGTCGCATAGTAGCGCTCGATGTCGTCCTTCGCCCGGCCGCGCTGCGAGACGATCTCGCCGCGCTCCAGGAAGGCATCGCTGACATCGATCGCCTGGTCGAGCAGTCCGCCCGGGTTCGAACGGAGGTCAACGACATAGCCGAGCGGCTTGCCACCGGTCGCCTTGTCGATCGCCAGAAGCGCCGCCTTGGTGGCGTCGCCCGTGTTCCCGGCGAACGAGTTGATGTTGATAATGCCGATGCCGTCCTTGATTTCCCACTTCACCGGACGGAGCTCGATCCGCTCACGGACGACCGCAACGTCGAAGGGCTTGTCGCGCCCCGGGCGGACGATGCTCAGCTTGACGTTTGTGCCGGGCGGGCCCTTCATCTTCTCGACTGCCTCGTCGAGGGTCAGGCCGTAGAGCAGCTCGCCATTGATGTGGGTGATGTAATCGCCCGACTTGATCCCGGCGCGCCATGCCGGCGTGTCCTCCATCGGAGAGACGACCTTCACCGCTCCGTCCTCGACCCCGACCGTGATCCCGAGACCGCCGTAATTGCCGTCGGTGGTAGCTTTCAGGACATCGAAATCGGTCGCTTCGACGAAGCTGGAATGCGGGTCGAGCGAGGCGAGCATACCGTCGATCGCACCCTTGATCAGGGTGTGGTCGTCGACCTGGTCGACATATTGCGACTTCACCCGCTCATAGACGCTCATGAACGTCTCGAGCTCCTGGTAATTGGCGGAGTCCGCGGCGGCGAGGGAGCTGGTCGTCACCGGCACCAGAGCCAGGGCCCCGACTAGGGCCAGCGGAGGAAGCAATTTGCTTGTGAGCTTCATGATGGTCATGTCCCGGGTGTTCGGACCTATTCCTAACTCGCTTTGCCGCCCTTTGACAGGCTTTGAGATGAACCTGCGATGAGAGCTGGGGACACATGTCGCCCATTTCGGGACAGTTCCACGCCTATTCGACCAAGTGCACGTCCAAGCGGCTGACCGACCTGGACTTTATCGCCGGGCTTAAGCGGCGAGGCGACGTTGAGGAGCAGGCTCATCCACCCTCCGCCGTGGTCGATGATGACCACTGCATCATAGCTCCGGAACGGGCCGGAGAAGCGAAGGGTTCCAGAGGCCGGGACCGCGATCGTCGCCCCCCTTGCGGTCGCCAGCGTCAGGCCGCGCGAACGCACGCCATTCGGAGCGACCGCCCCTAAGCCCTCGGCAATCGGGGCGACGGGCAGCAGATAGGCGAACGGAGCGTGGTCCTTGGCCGCTTCCGTGCCCGGCCGGGCCGGTGGCGGCGGGAGCCGCGACATTTCGGCGGCAATCTCAAGCGCGGCGCCGCTTCTCCGCAGTTCGCCGGTGAGCCGGGCGGCCTCCTCCGAGCGGGCCAGCGCCACGTCGCCGGCTCCGAGCGCTTCGCCGCCCCGGCGCTCGGCGATCTTCACGGCCCTGCCTTCCAGCGCGGCGAATTCGCGTTTGCGCTCCGCGAGTGCATTGCGGCTGCCGACGAGGTCGGCTCGCGCCCGTTCGGCATTCTGCTGGAGCTGACGCCCCCGTTCGAGCTCCGCGCGCAGCGACGCCGTCCGGGCGCGGATCGACGGCAGCGTGGAATCGAGCAGAAGCCGGATGCGCACAAATTCGCGCGTCGATCCCTGGTCGAGGATAGCGAGCAGTGGCGGGCGCTCGGCCATGACCGCCAGTCCGCCGAGAAGCGCCGTCGCCGGCGCACTCTCCCTGCGCAGCCGCTCGCGCCGGGCGGCGATTTGCGCGGCGATGAGACGGGCGGATGCGTCGGCGGCACTGATGCGCGCCTCGGCGGCGGCAATGGCTTCGGCCGCAGCGGCCTGCTGCGCGCGGATCCGCTCGACCTCGTCCTGTGCCTGGTCGGCCGCTTTTTCCAGCTTCGCGACTTGCGCGTCTGCCGCCCGAGCCTCCGCCAGCGCCCGTTTCGCATTGACCGCTAGCGGTTCAACCGACTGACCCTGGCCGCTCGAGCCGACGAGCAGCGACGCGCACAAGGCGATGCAGGCGGGGCCGAGGCGGCGCATGCCTCAACCTTCGCGATGATAGGGGTGGTTCGCAAGGATTGATGTGACGCGAAACAATTGTTCGGCGAGCAGGGCGCGGACGAGCAAGTGCGGCCAGGTCGCCGGCCCGAAGGAAATCAGCAGGTCGGCGGATGCGCGCTCCTCCTCCGAATGGCCGTCCGCCGAGCCGATGATGAACCGAGTCTCGCGCACTCCGCGGTCGCGCCATTGCTCGAGCGTCTTGGCTAACTCCATCGAGGAAAAGGCTTTGCCCTTTTCGTCGAGGAGCACGGTCACCGAACCGGAGGGCGCGGACGGAGTAGGCGCCCGTTCGCTCAATTCGGTCAGCTTGATGGGCCAGGCGATGCGCTTGAGATAGCGTTCGACCAGTTCAGCTTCAGGCGATCGGCCGATTTTTCCGCGCGCTATGACGTGCAGCAGCACTCAGTTGCGGGCCGAGCCCACGTAGGATCCGTAGCTCGGCCAGTTGAACAGGTTCATGAACCCGTCATAGATCGTTCGAGCGGCCTCGGCGATGGTGCGCGGACGGTTGCTTCCGCCGCGGGCGAACATCGCGACGGCGAGCCGCCGGCCGTTCGACAAAGTGATGTAGCCGACGTCGCTGGTGTAGCCGTTGAGGGTGCCGGTCTTGTTCTCGACCCGCGTTCCCCAGGGCAGCATGCCGCGGATGCGGTTCTTGCCCGTGGCGCAGCGGGCCATGAAATCAAGCAGCAGCGATCGGCTCGTCGGCTTCAGCACATTGCCCTTGTCGAGGCGGCGAAGCAGCTCGACCATCGCCAGCGGAGTGCTGGAGTCGCGATAATCCCACAGGTCGCGGCGGTCGGCGAGGAGCCGCGCGATGGTGCGGTCGACCCGCAGGTTCTGGAGCCCGTTGAACTCGACCCAGTCCTGCAGCCCTTTCGGCCCGCCGAGGTCGCGGATCAGCAAATCGGTCGCGCGATTGTCGCTGTGGATCATCATCCGCTCCATCAGCCGATAGGCGGACTGGCCGGCGATGCGGTCGTCGAGCGAGCGGCGGCCATGGTCGACCTGGCTTAAATAGGCCGCGGCGACGGCGACCTTAACAGTGCTGGCCATCGGAAACGTCGTATCGCCGTTGATGCTCACGGTTTCGCCCGTCGTGAGGTCGAGCGCGGCAACACCCACGTCGCTCGATTGCGAGCCGACGAGCGCCCTGAGCTGCTGCTCAAGGCTCGTAAGCTTCGGCGAAGACGCCGCATGTACAGGCTGCAGGCCAAAAGCCAGCAGCCCGAGAAAGACAGCAATAAATCGCATTGGGCCCTCTACCCGCGTACAGCTGTACTCCTATCGGCTTCATCGCCGAAGGCCCACATTCGTTCCAAATTGTAAAAATTTCTCACTTCGGGACGGAAAAGATGCACGATGACGTCATTTGCGTCGATCAGCACCCAGTCCGCGGCGGGCAATCCTTCTATCCGGGCGATCGTTCCGAACTTTTCCTTGATCCGGTCCGCAAGCTTGGTCGCCATCGATGAGACCTGCCGCGTAGAGCGGCCGGAAGCGATCACCATATGGTCGGCGATGTTGGATTTTCCGGCCAGCGGGATGGAGACGACCTCGACAGCCTGGTCGTCATCCAGCGATTTGAGGACGAGGGCGTGGAGGTCTTCGACGTCGATCTCGGGACGGCCAGTGGCGGTCTCAGTGGGACGGTCGGGCAAGTGCTCTCCTGACAGAAGTTGGCAATACGAAACGTTTGGAGCCCGGCGAAGGGTCCTCAAATCGCTCATGCCAGTGGGGATCGTGCGCGCGTAAGCCGGTGGCGGAGGTTGGGTCGGGCGGCAGGCGAAGAAACAAGATCGCCGGTGCACTCCAATCCGTCCAGTTCTTCGCCTGGCTGGACGGTCGGACGAACCGCCTCAGCCAGCCCATCGCGCGCGCCGCGTGGGCCTGGCGATCATAACCGGGCCGATGAATCACCGCAATCGGCAGTGATTCCGCGAGCTTGCGCCAATGCCTCCAGTGATGAAATTCGGCCACAGTATCGGCGCCCATCAGCCAGATGAAGCGCTCATTGGAGTAACGAAGCTCGAGCCTTCTGACCGTGTCAATCGTGTAGCGCGTGCCTTCCTTCAGCTCGAAATCGCTGACGCGGATACGGGACCGCCTGGAAGCGGCCTTGGCAGAGGCGAAGCGATCCTCGAACGAGGCCATGTCGGTCGCGTTCGCCTTGAGCGGGTTGCCGGGCGAGACCAGCCACCAGACCTCGTCGAGGCCGAGCGCCTCCATCGCCGCGAGGCTGATGCGCCGGTGGCCGCGGTGCGCCGGGTTGAAGGAGCCGCCAAGGAGGCCAATCCGCTTCATGCGTGTCAGCTAGCATGCGCGGCGAAGCGAGCATAATGTCCCCGCAGGGGGAATGACGATGCCGGATCTGGAAGCGATCGGTGATGCGGCAACCGGTGCGGTGCTGGCAAAGGCCGTCGAGCCGCGCACTGGCCCGGATGATGGTCACACCCATGAGAAGAATTGCCTGAACTGCGGGTCCGAGCTGGTCGGCGAGTTCTGTCACGCTTGCGGACAGAGAGCGCACGTTCACCGGACACTTCATGCCTTTTGGCACGACCTGCTTCACGGGGTGCTCCACTTCGAAGGCAAGGTTTGGCACACGCTGCCGCTGCTTGCGTGGCGGCCGGGGGAGCTCACTCGGCGCTACATCGATGGGGAGCGCGCAAAGTTCGTTTCCCCCATGGCGTTGTTCCTCTTCTCCGTCTTTCTGATGTTTGCGGTCGCAAGCTTCAGCGGAGGATTTTCTCCGAGAATCGATCCCAGTGCACCTGCGGAACTCAAAAAGAGCATCGCTTCCAAGGAGCAGCAGATCGCGGCGCTTCAGCGTGAACGAGACGCTGCGGTGCGTTCGGGGCGGACGACCGCAGCGCTCGACGAACGGATTACCGACCTTCAGACCGATCTGGCGGTGATGCGTGGCGTCCAGTCGGGAGAGATCGAACGGATTGCCACCACCCAGGTCAGAGCGCCGAACTGGCTGAGCGGGCCGATCGAGAAGGCCGCGAAAAACCCTGACCTGCTGTTCTACAAGCTCAGGACCAACGCCTACAAATTCAGCTGGATGCTGATCCCGCTGTCGGTTCCCTTCCTTTGGCTGCTCTTTCCGTTCAGCCGCGGGTTTCGGCTGTACGATCATACGGTGTTCGTGACCTATTCGCTGAGTTTCATGACCTTGCTGGTCGTGACCGCAGTCCTGATTGGACTAGCTGGACTGCCTCAGGTCGCGGGCTTCGCAATGCTGATCCCGCCGGTCCACATCTACCGCCAGCTCAAGGGCTCCTATGGCCTTTCGGGCTGGGGAGCCCTGGTTCGAACCATTCTGCTGTGCGCCTTTGCGACGCTGGCTCTTGGCCTGTTCCTGCTCATGCTCTTCGGCCTGGGGCTGTTCGACTAACGACTAGCCGGATTAATCGCAGCGGTGGCGAGGAGAACCGGCTTCACGCGCCGGCGGTCGCCGGTCCACCGATGCCCGACTTCGGACGCTTCGCCTTCGGGATCGACGAGCCCGCGGCCGGGATCGTCGGGCCCTTCGGACCGGCGCGATCGACCGTTCCACCAGCCATCAGCGTCTTGATCTCGTCGCCGGTCAGCGTCTCGTACTCGAGGAGCGCCTTGGCGAGCGATTCAAGCTGATCCCGGTTCTCCTCGAGCACCGTCTTCGCGCGGGCGTAGCCCTCGTCGACGATGCGGCGGATTTCCTTGTCGATCAGCTGCGCGGTCTCGTTCGACATGTTGCGCTGGCGATTGACGGAATAGCCGAGGAACACCTCTTCGTCGGCCTCTGCATATTGCAGCGGGCCAAGCGCATCGGACATGCCCCAGCGAGTCACCATGTCGCGCGCGAGACCGGTCGCGTAGCTGATGTCGGACGAAGCGCCCGAGCTCACCTTGTCGTAGCCGAAGATCAGCTCCTCGGCGACGCGGCCGCCCATCGCGACGGACAGGTTCGCGTACATCTTGTCGCGGTGGTAGCTGTAATTATCGCGCTCCGGCAGGCGCATGACCATGCCCAGCGCGCGGCCGCGCGGGATGATCGTCGCCTTGTGGATCGGGTCCGAAGCCGGCTCGTGCAGAGCGACGACGGCGTGACCCGCCTCGTGATAGGCGGTCATGCGTTTCTCATCCTCGGTCATGACCATGGACTTGCGCTCGGTGCCCATCAGCACCTTGTCCTTGGCCTCCTCGAACTCCTGCGCGGCGACCAGCCGCTTGCCCTTGCGGGCAGCGAGAAGCGCGGCCTCGTTGACAAGGTTGGCGAGGTCGGCGCCGGAGAAGCCCGGCGTGCCGCGCGCGATCACCCGAGCGTCGACGTCGGGCGCCAGCGGCACCTTCTTCATGTGCACCTGGAGGATCTGTTCGCGGCCGTCGATGTCGGGGCGCGGAACGACGACTTGGCGGTCGAAGCGGCCCGGACGCAGAAGCGCCGGGTCGAGCACGTCCGGACGGTTGGTCGCGGCGATGATGATGATGCCCTCGTTGGCCTCGAAGCCGTCCATCTCGACCAGCAGCTGGTTGAGCGTCTGCTCGCGCTCGTCGTTGCCGTTGCCGAGGCCGGCGCCGCGATGGCGGCCGACGGCGTCGATCTCGTCGATGAACACGATGCACGGTGCCGACTTCTTGGCCTGGTCGAACATGTCGCGGACGCGGCTGGCGCCGACGCCGACGAACATCTCGACGAAGTCCGAACCGGAGATAGTGAAGAAGGGAACGCCTGCCTCACCGGCGATGGCGCGGGCGAGCAAGGTCTTGCCGGTGCCGGGCGAGCCGACCAGCAGCGCACCCTTCGGGATCTTGCCGCCGAGGCGCGCGAAGCGGCCCGGGTCCTTGAGGAACTCAACGATCTCCTGAAGCTCTTCGCGGGCCTCGTCGATGCCCGCGACGTCGGCGAAGGTCACACGGCCCTGCTTCTCGGTCAGCATCCTGGCGCGGCTCTTGCCGAAGCCCATCGCGCCCGACCCGGCGTTCTTCTGCATCTGGCGCATCACGAAGAAGCTGATGCCGAGGATGAGAAGGAAGGGCAGCGACTGGTAGAGAAGGATCAGCCAGAAGCTCGATTGCTCGGCTTCCTTGGCCTGCACCTGCACGCCCTTGCTGATCAGGCGGTCGGTTACCTGCGCGTCCTTGGGAGCAGTGGTGCGGAAGGTCTGGCCATTCGCCAGCTTTCCGGTGATCACCTGGTTCCCGCTGGCGGTCGCTGAGGTGGTGACCTGCTGGACGTTCTGCTCGTCCACCTGCTTCACGAATTCGGAATAAGGGATCGCCTCACCGGTCGCGGCCTTCGAGCCGCCGCCGATCATCTGCACGAACACCACGAGCCCGAACAGGATACCTACCCAGATGAGCAGGCTCTTTGCCCAGGGATTCGACGGCTTTTTCTCGTTCATCCTAGTCTCTTTCGACGGCGCTTCGGCCAGTGCAACGCCCAAGATAGGCGCTCGCACCTTAATGACAATGATACCACAACGCCCTCAGGCGCGTGAAAATGTCTCGCCGTGGCACGGCCAAGGGTCACGAAATTGATGGTGTCGCCAGAGTTTCGAACGGGCCGGTGCCTCCCCGAAAAAGGGTTCGGCCGGGCGATCGTGTGACCTTTATCAATTTCGAAGGTGACATGGATGGAGGCAGCGTGGTTCGAAGCTCATTCGCCGGAGTAGAGCCCGGCATGCTCGTTGTAGGACAGATATTCCTAATGTCCGATATGGGTGGAAAGCGGACATTGGAGCTCGAATTGGAAGCCTCCGCCGCTTGAGCTGTGCTAATTGCTCTTACGGACCCCTTTTGGGAACTCCGATGATGGAAACTTGCACACGGCGCTCAATGCTGTTGGGCGGGATGCTCGTCCTTGCAGCGCCAGCGCTAATATCCTGCGTCCATCGTGCCGCGCGCCGTCTGCCGCGTGTCGGCTATTTGGCGGGCGCAGCCACTCGTGAGTTTGTCGAAGCGTTTCATGGTGAATTGTCCAGGCTCGGCTATGTGCCGGAAGGCAATCTCCATTTAGTCGTGCGGCTCGCGCGGCCGAATACTGACGACGCCAACCGCTTTGCTGCCGAGCTCGCTGCCATGGATCTTGACCTAATCGTCGCCCAAGCGCTGCCGTACGCGCTGCTTGTTCGTGACGCGAACCCACACATGCCAATGGTCATTGGCACTGGCGCGGGATTGGTTTGCAACGGCTTCGGTCGAACGATGCAACGACCGGGCGGCATCGTGACGGGCATGGAGGAGTTGCCGCCAGGGCTGACAGCGAGGCGTCTTGGACTGCTCACGATTGCCGCGCCCGGCGTGCGCCGTGTCGGACTTCTGGCTACAACCCCCGCGTCATGCGGCTATGAGATTCAGTTGGCGGACGCCCAAGAAGCAGCAAAGCGACTTGGGGTGGAAGTGAAGCCCTATCGCGCAACCAATCGCGATGAGATTGTCCAAGCGCTGCACGCGATGGTGCACGACGGCCAGCAGGCGTTCGTCAATTTTCAAGGTGGGCTGTCCCTTGCCAATCGTCAGATGATCGTCGACTTCGCCGCTAAGCATCGCATGCCGGCCATCTATCAAGCATTGTTGTTCGCTGAAGCTGGCGGACTAATGACTTGGGCTCCTGACCAGAACGAGCAGATGCGCGCCGCCGCAAGGACGATGGACAAGATTCTACGAGGAAAGAAGCCGGGCGATCTGCCGATCAGATATCCAGCGAGGTATTTCCTGACGCTCAATCGAACCGCCGCGAAGCGCATTGATCTGATCTTTCCAAGGCAGCTCTTGGCGATCGCCGACAGAGTGATTGATTAACGGGTCCTAATGTCCGGAACGGGTCGAAAGCCGGCATGAACACTCGA
>DASUVP010000244.1:0-12810 GCA_036378895.1 Sphingomicrobium sp. | reverse complement strand
CTGGCGGTCGGCCCGCCGGAGCACCTGCATCCCTTCTTCCTGCTGACCGGGCTCGGCGGGTCGCTGAGGGGAATGGCGGGCGGCTATGCGGCCATCGGCTACCTCGCCGTTTCCGGCCGGTGGCGCACGGCGGGCATCGGGATCGTTCTGCTGCTCCTGTTCATGGCGGTTGGCGTCTTACTCTACTGGCGACGCTTCGAGTTCCGCGTCGGCGACAACGAGATTCGCATCGACAGCGGGATCCTCAACCGGACGCACCGCTCGATCCCGTTCGACCGGATCCAGGACGTCGACATCACGCAAGGGCCGCTGGCCCGGCTGCTTGGGCTGGCGCGGGTGAAGTTCGAAACCGGCGGTTCGGCGGGCGAGGAAGAGGGCGTCCTCCAGGCGATCGCGCTCGAACGCGCGCAGGATCTGCGCAGGCTCGTCCGGTCGCGGCGGGGCTCGGGCCATCTCGCCGCCGCTTCAGAAGCAGGACCCGAAGTTGTGCCGGTGGAGTCCGAGCCAGTCTACGCCATGAACGTCCGGCGGCTTCTGCTGGCCGGAACCTTCAACTTCTCGCTGGCGGTGTTCGCGGGCCTGTTCGGCGTGACCCAGACCTATGGCGACGCGGTGGGCTTCGACCCCCTCGACCGCAGCTTCTGGCTGAGCCTGCTCAGCGCCGGCGACCCGATCCGCGACTTCATCCTCGCGCACCAGGTGGCGACGGCCTTCGCCGGTGTCGTCCTCCTCGTGCTGATCGGCGTCCTCACCGGCATCGTTCGGACCACCTTGACCGACTTCGGCTTCCGCCTCGACCGCACCGGCGTCGGTTTGCGGCGGCGGCGCGGCCTGCTCACCCGCACGGACGTGACTCTGCCGGTGAGCCGGGCGCAGGCGGCCGTCATCGGGTCGGGGCCGGTGCGCGACCGGCTCGGCTGGCGCGAACTTAGGCTGCAGAGCCTGGCGAAGGACGAGGGCGGGCGCGGCGCCCATGTCGTCGCCCCGCTCGCCCGCGACGACGAGGTTGCTCGGATCGTCGGCGAGCTTGGCTGGAGGCCATTGCCTTTGCCGGTCGACTGGGTCCGCGTCTCGCGAGCTTTCGTCGCGATTCTCGCCGTCGGGATGATCCCGCTCTACCTGGCAGCGATCGGCAATCTGATTTTTCAGCCGTTCGTCGGGGCGCCGTTCATCGCCGCTCTGCTGATCGTCCTGGCGGTGCGCTGGCTGGCATGGACCCGGACGGGCTATGCGATCGACGGCGACCGGCTGTTGCTGAGGACCGGTTGGTGGCGGCGGCGGATCACCATTCTTCCCGCAAGCAAGATCCAGAGCGCCGACCTTCGCGAGAGTTTCGTCAGCCGCCTGTTCGGCGTCGCATCTCTCCAGTTCGGAGTAGCGGGCGGCGGGCTCGCCGGCCATTCCATCCCCGCAATCCCCAGGCGGGAGGCGCGCAAGTTGCGCGATCAGCTGCTAGGCTTCGCGTCATGACTTATGCGCTTGGGGTGGAGCGATCGGCGGGCGGACAGCCGTGGAAATGGCGGCGTTCGGGCGAGCCTGGACTAACGATGGACGCTCTCGTCGACGAGTTGCTGCTCGCGCGCGGGGTCGTGCGTGAAGAGCTGGAGCGCCACCGCAAGCCGACGATCCGCGATTTCCTCCCCGATCCCTCCAGCTTTCGCGACATGGACAAAGGCGCGAAGCGGCTCGCCGACGCCGTCCAGGCCGGCGAGACCATCGCGATCTTCGGCGACTATGACGTTGACGGAGCGACCAGCGCAGCCTTGCTGTCGCTGCTCCTGCGCCGCTTGGGCGTCGAGCCGATGGTCTACATCCCCGATCGGCTGATGGAGGGTTACGGCCCGTCCGGCGCGGCACTGGTCGGATTGAAGCGGCGCGGAGCAACCCTCGCCGTGACCGTCGACTGCGGCGCCCAGGCATTCGAGGCTCTGCAGGAAGCGAAGGATGCGGGTCTCGACGTGATTGTCGTCGACCATCATCAATGCGCGACCCTGCTTCCGGTCGCCTTCGCTCTCATCAACCCGAACCGGCTCGACGAGGCGGAGCTGGGCGCGGCCCACGGTCATCTCGCGGCAGTCGGAATGGCCTTTCTCCTCGGCGTTGCACTGATCCGCGAGCTCAGGGGACGCGGCGCGTTTGAAGGCAAGGGCGAGCCCAAGCTCATCGACTTGCTCGACTTGGTGGCGCTTGGCACGGTGGCGGACGTGGCACGGTTGCAAACACTCAATCGGGCATTCGTCACGCAGGGCCTTAAGGTCATGGCAGCGCGGCAGAACATCGGCATGACCGCGCTCGCCGAAGCGGCACGGCTGGTGAAGCCGCCGAGTTGCCGCGACCTCGGCTTTGCACTCGGACCGCGGATCAACGCGGGCGGACGCGTCGGCAAGTCCGACCTCGGCGTGCGCCTGCTGACGACCACCGATCCGGAAGAAGCGCGATCTATCGCCGCCGAACTCGACCGGCTGAACGAGGAACGCCGCGCTATCGAGATGCAGGTCTGCGAGCAGGCCCTCGAGCAGGCCGACAAATTGAACGGTGCGCCGGTTCTCACGGTAATGGGGCAGGGCTGGCATCCCGGCGTGATCGGCATCGTCGCGGGCCGGGTGAAGGAACGCTTCGGGCGTCCCGCCATCGTCATCGCCGAGACGGAGGACGGCACCGGCAAGGGCTCGGGCCGGTCGATCTCGGGCGTCGATCTCGGCGCGGCTGTGCTTGCGGCGAAGGACAGCGGGCTGCTCGTCGCCGGCGGCGGGCACGCCATGGCGGCCGGGCTGACGCTCGCGCCAGGCGGGTTTGACGCTTTCCGCGACTATATCAGCGACCGCCTGGCGGACGACGTGAACCGCGCTCTCGGCGGTCGCGCCATGCTGCTCGATGCTATCCTCGCTCCCCGCGGCGTGGCGGCCGAACTGTGCGACGCTCTCGACGAGGCCGGACCCTATGGCGCGGGATGGCCAGCGCCGCGGGTTGCGGCAGGGCCGGCGCGCCTTCTCAAGACGGGCATTGTCGGCGACGGTCACGTTCGCGGCTTTGCCTGCGGGGACGACGGCAAGAGCTTCAAGTGGATCGCCTTCCGTTGCGCCTCCACCGAGCTTGGCCAGGCGCTTCTGTCGTCCCCGGTCGACAGGCGGTGGTGGCTGGCCGGGACGATCAAGCGCGACGAGTGGAATGGTGTTAATGCCGCCGAGATGCATCTGGAGGACGCTGCGATAGCCGCCTGATCGGGCGGAGGGGGCATGATGGACTGGACCCTGTGGGCGGGCTTCGTCGTCGCTTCGCTGATCGTCGGGCTTCTTCCGGGTCCCGGAGTGACCAGCATCGTCGGCTATGCGCTGACGGCGGGCATGCGGACGGCGCTTGCATCCGTCTTCGGAGCGACCGTCGGAAATGCTACCGCCATGGCCTTTTCGCTGATCGGCGTGGGAGTCCTGATCGAGCAATATCCAGCCGCCTTCTCCGTGCTGAAGTGGGTCGGCGCGGCCTATCTGGTCGGGCTCGGCCTCTATTCGATCGTCACTGCACGCGCGGCGAGGGAGGATGACTCGGCGGTGAAGACCATCCCGGCGGCTGCCGCGTTCTGGGGCACGTTCGCGGTCACGGCCTTGAACCCGAAGACGATCATCTTCTTCGTCGCCTTCACTCCGCAATTCATGTCGCCCGCGCTCGGTTACTGGACCCAGGCCGGCGTGCTTCTCGTCACATTCTGCATAGTGGTGACGCTCAGCGACGGCTTCTACGCGGTCGCCGCAAGCTGGGTCGCAAGCTTCCTCAGGGGACCGAAGGTTCACCTCTGGTCACAGCGCGTGGGTGGGGCGGTCCTGATGGCGGCGGGCATCGCGACGGCGACGATGAATGCATGAGGTTGACCGGCGCGCGAGCCTCCCGTAACGCGCACTCCGCTTCTTGGAGCGGCCCCATCGTCTAGCGGTCTAGGACGTCGCCCTTTCACGGCGAAAACACGGGTTCGAGTCCCGTTGGGGTCACCATTTAAGCCTGGGTAGCGCGTTCCGCTTCAGCTGTCCCTGCGCCGCTCGAAGATCGCTTCGATGGGCATTCCGAACAGTTCGGCGATCTTGAAGGCAAGCGGCAGCGACGGATCGAACTTGCCGCATTCGATTGCGTACACGCTCTGCCGGGATACGCCGAGCTTCTCGGCGAGTTCGACCTGGCTCCATCCCCGCTCGACACGCAATACTTTCACGCGATTGTTCAAGCGCGACCCTCGGAGCTGAACCTCGCTTTGGGACCCGCTTGCGCGGTTTCCCAAGGGCGGGAGCGTTTCGGCAAGAGCACCCACTCGGCACCGGATCGCTGCCCGATTTTGTAATTGGGGACGCGGAGCGCCGGACCTTATCGAAAGTTAAACACGCTTTACGCGAAAGAACCTCAGGCGAGCCGCTCGGCGTGCCAGCGCAGGTGATCGGCCATAAAGGTCGAGATGAAATAATAGCTGTGGTCGTAGCCTTCGCGGAGGTTCAACTGCAGGCCGATGCCGGCGCTTTCGCAGGCTTGTCTCAACAGCTCGGGCTTCAGCTCCTTGTCGAGGAACGGGTCGGCGGTTCCGACATCGACCAACAGCTCGCTCACGCGCGCGCCGTCCTCGATGAGCGCAACCGCATCATGTCTGCGCCAGGCTTCGCGGTCCTCTCCGAGATATCCGCCGAGCGCCTTCTGGCCCCATGGGACCTGTGAAGGCGCGACGATCGGCGCGAACGCGGAGACGCTTCGAAACCGTTGGGGATGATTGAGCGCGACGGTCAGCGCTCCGTGCCCGCCCATCGAATGGCCGGTGATCCCCTGCCGACCCATATCGACCGGGAACTCTGACGCTACGAGGTCCGGCAACTCCTGCGTGACGTAGGACCACATGCGATAATGCGCTGCCCATGGGGCTTGCGTCGCATCGACGTAGAAGCCGGCGCCCTTGCCGAAGTCCCATTCTTCCGCGTCCGCGACACCCTCGCCGCGCGGGCTGGTGTCCGGCGCGACGAAGATCAACCCAAGCTCGGCACAAGCGGCGCGATACTCGCCTTTCTCGGTGACGTTGGCATGCGTGCAGGTGAGCCCCGACAGGTACCAGACGACCGGCATCTTGCCGCCTTCCTCTGCCGGCGGCGGGAGGAAGATCGAGAAGGTCATGTCCGTTCCCGTGGCGGACGAGGCGTGCTTGACGACGAGCTGCCGGCCGCCATGCGCCCGGTTCTCGCTGACGATGTCCAGGCTCACTGGTCGGCCGGGATCCGGTAGAAGCCGCAGAGCTTGTTGCCGTCAGGATCGCGCAGATAGGCGAGGTACAATTTGCCGAACGCACCCTCCCGGACGCCGGGCGGATCCTCGATCGCGGTGCCGCCGTTGGCCAGTCCGGCGGCATGCCAGGCGTCCACCGCTTCCGGGCTCGGAGCCGCGAATCCGATGGTCGACCCGTTGCCGTGGCTACAAGGCTGGCCGTCGATGGGCTCGCCCACTCCGAGCGCGCCTTGCTTCGTCATCCACCAGTCGGACTTGCCGAAGTCCGTGCTCGGCCTGACGCCGAGCGCTCCAAGCGTGGCATCGTAGAATTGCCGCGACCGTTCGCGATCTGTGCATCCCAGCATGACGTGGCTGAACATCTTTGCTCTCCCTAGATTTCGACCGCTTTCTTGGCGGTCGCCTCATCACCCGTGTTCGGCATGTCGCGTGGATCGATCAGCAGCAGCTTGGTCTCGCCGCTGCGCGAAACGGGGCGGTGCTCGGTCCCACGTGGGACGACGAACAGCTCTCCGGGTTCCAAGTGCACGGTGCGATCGCGAAGCTCGATGTCGAGCGCGCCTTCGATCACCAGGAACAGCTCGTCCGTCGCTTCGTGCTGGTGCCAGATGAACTCGCCCTCGACCTTCACCAGCCGAACCTCATTGTCATTGTAGCGCGCAACGATCCGCGGCGCCCAATGGTCGGAGAAGCTCGCCAGCTTCTCGGCGAGGTTCACCTTGTCGGTCATCAGTAGACCACCACGCTGCGAATGCTTTCGCCAGCATGCATCAGGTCGAAGCCCTTGTTGATCTCGTCGAGCGTCAGGACGTGCGTGATCATCGGGTCGATCGCGATCTTTCCGTCCATGTACATGTCGACGATCTTCGGAACGTCGGTGCGCCCCTTGGCTCCGCCGAACGCCGTGCCGCGCCAGTTGCGGCCGGTGACCAGCTGGAACGGCCGGGTGGCGATTTCCTTGCCCGCCTCGGCGACTCCGATGATGACGCTGGTGCCCCAGCCGCGATGGCAGCACTCCAGCGCCGTGCGCATCACCTCCGTGTTGCCGGTGGCATCGAAGCTGAAGTCCGCACCGCCGTCGGTGATCTCGACGATCTTCGCGATCGTATCCTCGCGCGACATGCCCTTGGTGTTGAGGAAATCGGTCATGCCGAACTTGCGGCCCCACTCCTCGCGGTCGGGGTTGATGTCTATGCCGACGATCCGGTTGGCCCCGGCGAGCTTGGCGCCCTGGATGACGTTGAGGCCGATGCCGCCAAGGCCGAACACGACGACATTGTCGCCCGGCTGGACCCTGGCGGTGTTCATCACCGCTCCGACGCCGGTCGTGACTCCGCACCCGATGTAGCAGCTGGTCTTGAACGGAGCGTCCTCCCGGATTTTTGCGACCGCAATCTCGGGCAGGACCGTGAAGTTCGAGAAGGTCGAGCAGCCCATGTAGTGGAAGATGGTCTCGCCCTTGTAGCTGAAGCGGCTCGTGCCATCGGGCATCAGTCCCTTGCCCTGCGTTGCCCGGATGGCGGTGCAGAGGTTGGTCTTGCCGCTGAGGCACGACTTACACTTGCCGCATTCGGGCGTGTAGAGCGGGATCACATGGTCGCCCGGCTTCACGCTGGTGACGCCCGGCCCGACCTCGCGCACCACGCCCGCGCCTTCATGGCCGAGGATCGATGGGAAGATGCCCTCGCTGTCGAAGCCGTCGAGCGTGTAGGCGTCGGTATGGCAGATGCCTGTCGCCATGATCTCGACCAGCACTTCGCCCTGCTTCGGCCCTTCGAGATCGACCTCGACGATCTCCAGCGGCTTCTTCGCTTCGAACGCGACGGCTGCGCGGGTCTTCATGAGTCGCTTCCCCCAATGGATTTGGGCGTGCCTATGCCTCCAAGAAGCGCCTTATCCAACCGGCAACTCGCGCATTGTCGTTCGGCGCGTCGAGCGACGCGATCGCTGCGTCCGGATCGGGCACGATGTCGTAGCGCTTTTGGATTAGCGCCTTGGCGAAGGCGGGTGAGAATTCCGGGTGGAATTGGAAGGAGATAGCCGGACGGTCGGTCCAGGCGAGGCCGGCGAAGGGCGTGAAGTCCGATGCCGCGATGACGCCGGTGTTGGGCGGCTGGACGACCACCTGGTCCTGATGCGACGCAGGGTCCGCGATCGAGCCTGAGCGGTCCATCCACGGCTCGCGACGCACGATGTCGTAGCGGTGGAGCCCGGCGCCCCAGCCCTTGTCGGATTTTTCGACACGACCACCGAGCGCCTCGGCCATCGCTTGGTGGCCGAAGCAGATGCCGACCATTCGGCTGTTCTTCGCCGAACGGATGAAATTCAGCAAAGGCTCGATCCACGGGAGCGGGTCGTACACCCCCGAGGACGAGCCGGTGATCAGCACGGCATCGTTCCCGTCGGGGTCGGGCAAGTCGCCTGCCTGGACGTCGAAGGTCTCGATCTCGATTCCCGGCCCGAGCATCGCCTCGAACATCGCCGGATAGTCGCCGAACTCTTCGGCAAGCTTTCCGGGTGGGCGGCCCGTCTCGAGGATCGCAAGCTTCATGGCCGCCGCCTTGCCACCTCATTTGGGTTCCGCCAATGCATCTGGTGAAAGGGGAGAGCCATGGCCGACAGACCGCTCGAGGGACGCCACGCGCTGATCACCGGCGGAGGGACCGGCATTGGCGCCGCGACGGCTGAGGCGCTTCACGCCGCCGGAGCGCGGGTCTCGCTGCTCGGCCGCCGGCTGGAGCCGCTGCTGGACGTGGCGAGGGGCATTCAGGGGGTCGCAATCCAGTGCGACGTGTCCGATCCGGACAGCATCCATCGCGCGTTCGACGAAGCGCGGGCGAAGAACGGACTCATCGACCTGCTGATCGTCAACGCCGGGATCGCCGAGAGCGCGCCGTTCCACAAAATGACCCGCGAGAGCTGGGACCGAATCATTGCGGTCAACCTCACCGGTGCGTTCGATACGGTGCAGGCTGGGCTTCCCGATTTGCTGAAAGCGGAGGACGCGCGCGTGGTCTTCATCGCCTCGGTCGCGAGCCTTCGCGGAGTGCCCTACGCGGCGCATTATGCGGCGTCGAAGCACGGCCTGCTTGGCCTCATGCGTTCGATGGCGGCGGAATATGCCAGGTCGAAGATGACCGTGAACGCGGTCTGCCCCGGCTATGTCGACACGCCGATGACCGACCAGTCGGTCGCACGCGTTTCACAGATCACCGGGCGGGGCGAGGGCGATGCGCGCTCGGCCATCACCAACATGAATGCGAGCGGCCGGCTGGTCGATCCGAAGGGGATCGGCAATCTCGTGCTGACGCTGTGCCTGCCGCTCAGTCGCGACATCAACGGAGCGGCGGTGACGATCGACGGAGGCACGGCCGCGTGAGCTTCGATGCCGCGACCTTCCAGCCCGAGCACTTCCTGTGGAAGGTGGCGGACGGGGTCGCGACCGTCTCGCTCAACCGGCCGGAGCGGAAGAACCCGCTGACCTTCGAAAGCTATGCGGAGCTTCGCGACACGTTCCGGGCGCTGACCGAGGCCAAGGAGGTGAAGGTCGTCGTCATTCGCGGCGAGGGGGGCAATTTCTGCTCCGGCGGCGACGTGCACGAGATCATCGGTCCGCTCACCAAGATGGACGACGCAGGGCTGCTCAAGTTCACGACGATGACCGGCGACCTGGTCAAGGCGATCCGCGCGTGCCCGCAGCCGATCATCGCTGCCGTCGAGGGCGTGTCCGCGGGCGCCGGCGCGATCCTGGCGATGGCCAGCGACATCCGCTTCGCCTCGCCGAACGCGAAGACGGCCTTCCTCTTCACGCGCGTCGGTCTGTCGGGGGCCGACATGGGCGCCTGCGCCATTCTGCCGCGGATCATCGGCCACGGCCGCGCGGCCGAGCTGCTTTTCACGGGCAGGTCGATGAGCGCCGACGAGGGCCTCGCCTGGGGCTTCTGGAACCGCGTCGTCGACGACGTCCTTGCCGAGGCGAACGCGCTCGCCCTAGAACTCGCGCGCGGCCCAACATCTGCGCACGCGATGACCAAGCGGCAGCTCGATGCCGAGTGGCACGTGTCTATCGACGAGGCGATCACGATGGAGGCCCATGCGCAGGCCATCTGCATGAAGACTAAGGACTTCCATCGCGCCTACGAAGCCTTCGCCGCCAAGCGGAAGCCGGAGTTCCGCGGCGATTGACGGGCTGTCCTACAGGACGCGGTTTGGGTTAGGCATCGGGAATGGGTTGTTTCCCCTCCACGAATCTCGGTTTGCCAACCGTTACGATCCCCCGTGCGCACGCGTGCGCGTTGAGGAGTGAACTTAGCGACCTTTGGGGTGGGCGCCGATGAGCGACCGCAGCTTCCTGTCCTGGCCCTTTTTCGAAGAGCGCCATCGCGCGTTGGCCGTGGAACTGGAGACCTGGTGCCCGGCAACGATCCATGATGCGGAAGCTGCCGACCCGGATCAGGCCTGCCGTTCGCTTGTGCAGGAACTAGGAAGTGCGGGCTTTCTAAAGCTGTGCGTCGGAGACGGTGATACACGTCCCGATGTTCGAAGCCTCGCCATCTGCCGCGAGATCCTTGCACGCCATCACGGACTCGCCGATTTCGCCTTCGCGATGCAGGGCCTCGGCTCGGGCGCGATCTGCCTGTTCGGGACGATCGAGCAGAAGCGCGAATGGCTGCCGCGTGTCGCAAGCGGCGTAGCGATCGCGGCCTTTGCGATGACCGAGCCCGAATGCGGATCGGATGCGGCGAACATGGCGACCTCCGCAATGCGCGACGGCAATGAATGGGTGATCGTCGGCGAGAAAACCTACATTTCCAACGGCGGAATCGCAGACTTCTATCTGACCTTCGCACGGACCGGCGAGGGCGAGGGTTCGCGCGGCTTGTCGGCCTTCATCGTTCCCGCCGACGCCGTGCGAGTCGTGGAGCGCATCGACGCCATTGCCGCGCATCCGCTGGCGCGCCTGAAGTACGATAATGTCCGTATTCCGGCTGACGCGATCGTCGGCGAACCTGGCGAGGGCTTCCGCGTCGGGATGGAAACGCTGAACCTGTTCCGAGTGACGGTCGGCGCGGCCGCCCTCGGCTTCGCCCGGCGTGCGCTCGATGAGGCGCTCGCTTTCTCATCGAACCGCCGGCTGGGAAGCGGGAAGCTCTCCGACAATGCGGTCACTCAGGCCAGGCTCGCCGACATGGCGACGGCGATCGATGCGTCGGCTTTGCTCATCTATCGCGCCGCCTGGCAGCAGGACGTCGGCGGTACCGATCACCGCCGCGCGGCCGCCATGGCAAAGCTGAACGCGACCGAGTCTGCGCAGCAGGTCATCGACGCCGCGGTGCAGATGCACGGCGGGATGGGCGTAACGAAAGGCGCGAAAGTGGAAGAGCTTTACCGCGAGATTCGCGCGCTGCGCATCTACGAGGGCGCGAGCGAGGTTCAGCGCCAGATCATCGCCCGCGACCTGCTGAAGGAGCATCGAGCGTGAAGGACCTTTGCCCTCCCGGCTGGCCGCGGCCGAAAGGCTATTCCAATGCGATGGCGGCGCGCGGGCGCATCATCGTCACGGCCGGCGTTGTCGGCTGGAACGAGCGGCAGGAGTTCGTCGACAAGACGCTGGCCGGACAGTTCGCGCAGACGCTTCGTAACATCGTGGCGATCCTCGCATGCGACGGTGCCGAAGCTTTCCGGATCGTTCGATTGACCTGTTACGTGACCTCGATCGACGAATATCTGGAGAGCGCGAAGGAAATCGGCGCGGCGTGGCGCGACATCATGGGCCGGCATTATCCGGCGATGGCGCTGGTCGAAGTGGTGCGGCTGGTCGAGCGTGAAGCGAAGGTCGAGATCGAGGCGACCGCGGTGGTGCCCGAATGAAGGACCGTTTCGTCGAGGATCGCCTGCCGCCGCCGGAGCTTCTTCCGGAGTTCCGCTTCGACCTTCCGGCGGTCCAATATCCCGAGCGGCTGAATGCAGCCTCCGAGCTGCTTAACGGCGGCGATCCGGACGCGCTCGCGATGGTCAACGATCACGGGCGCTGGACCTACGCCGACCTCGACTCCTTCAGCGGCCGGATCGCGCGGTTGTTGGTCGAGGAAGAAGGCCTCATCCCCGGCAACCGCGTGCTCCTGCGCGGGCCGAACGGCTACACGATTTTCGCCGCCTGGCTCGGCGTATTGAAGGCCGGCGGAGTGGTCGTCGCGACCATGCCGCTGCTCCGTCCGGGAGAGATCGCGACGGTGATCGAGCGGGCCGAGATCAGCCACGCGATCGTCGACAGCCGCTTCATCGGCGATTTTCGCGAGGCGGTCGACCAAACCCACTTCGTCAAGCACGTCGTCAAATATGACGGCGATTACGGGAAGGGCGAGCTGGAGACGCGCACGGCGTCGCTAGTTCCGCTACCGCCCGTCGATACCCAACGCGACGATCCCGCGCTGATCGCCTTCACCAGCGGCACGACCGGCGTGCCCAAGGGCTGCATCCAGTTCCACCGCGACGTGCTTGCGCCATGCGACAGTTTCGCGAAGCATCTGATCGGCATGAAGCCGGGCGACGTTGCTCTGACCAGCGCGCCATTGGCCTTCACCTTCGGGCTCGGTGCGGCCTTCCTGTTCCCGCTTCGCGCGGGTGCAGCCTGCGCGACGATCGAGCAGGCGAGCCCGCAGCTGATGCTCGAGGCTATTGCGAAGCATGGAGTCACATACCTCGGCACCGCGCCGACTGCCTATAAAGCTATGCTGTCGCAGCCCGCGCTAGACGAGGCGCTGAAGACCCTGCGCTATTGCCTATCGGCCGGCGAGCATCTGCCCGAGGCGACCTGGCACGCGTGGAAGGACCGCACCGGCATCGCGATCACCGACGGCATCGGCTCGACCGAGATGATGCACATCTTCGTCTCCGCGGCGGGCGAGGACGTCCGCCCCGGCTCAACCGGCAAGGCGGTCCCGGGCTACACCGCGACCGTCCTCGACGACGACGGCAATCCGATGGACGAAGGCACCGGCCGTCTGGCAATCAAGGGACCGACCGGCTGCCGCTACCTCGATGACGAGCGCCAGCGGAACTACGTCGTGAACGGCTGGAACGTTACCGGCGACACCTACCGCCGCGACGCCGACGGTTATTACTGGTACCTCGCTCGCAGCGACGACATGATCGTCAGCTCCGGCTACAACATCGGCGCTCCCGAAGTGGAGAATGCGCTCCTCGCGCACCCCGCCGTCGCCGAATGCGCGGTCATCGGCGCACCCTGTCCCGAGCGCGGACAGAAGGTGAAAGCCTTCATCGTCCTCGCCGACTTCGCCGAGCCGAGTGCGGAGCTGATCGAGAAGCTGCAGAGCTTCGTGAAGGACCAGATCGCCCCCTACAAATATCCGCGCGAGATTGAGTTCGTGGATGCGCTTCCGAAGACGGCGACGGGCAAGCTCAGACGGAGTGAACTACGTCAGTCCTAGTCCCCCGGCGAAGGCCGGGGTCCAGGCGGCGGAGCCGATCAGAACAGCGTCGGATAGAGATCGTCCCAATCGAGGTTCAGCTCCTCGATCAGGCGAACCTTCCACGCCCGCT
>DASUVP010000243.1:0-14941 GCA_036378895.1 Sphingomicrobium sp. | reverse complement strand
TTCGGCCCCGCCAGGGCGCTTGCCGGTGATGCCTTCGAAGAAACGCTTGCCGTGCTCGGCCTTTTCGAAAACGAAGGTCGAGGTGAGGAAGACGGGCGGTTTCAGCGACCCTTCGCTCAGCGTCGGGTCGAAGCCGTAGCCAAGCATCATCGTCGATGGCTTCAGCTTATGATTGCCGATCTTGGTCGTGGAAGGCTTGGGGCGGCGATGGGGCGAGCCGCTGATTTCGTCTTCGGTAGGCAAAGAGGGTCTCCTGAATCAGCGCGCCTTAGCGCGTGCGCGGCGGCCAAGCCAATCAACTCCACCGTGCCGGTCGATAAGCTCAGCTTTTGAACGGCAACCCGATCATGCTGATCTGTCGGCCGTAGGACGGCTCGCCCAGGTGTGTGGACCGGCGATAGCTGTAGAAACTGTCGGGGTCGGAATAAGTGTCGAGGCGCAGCGCTCCGGCCTTCGCGATGCCGGCTTTGTTCAGACGCTGAAGAATGTAGCCGGAAAGGTCGAAGTGCGGCTTGTCCGCCGGGCCGGCGACGAAGAAGTGGCCATTCGCCTCGTCCGCCTCAAGGAACCGTTCGCGGAAGGCCTCATCAACCTCGTACGATCTCTGCTCGACGCCAGGTCCGACCGCTGCCGCGATCCGATCAAGCTTTGCCCCCAATTGCTCCATGGCCTCGATCGTCGCCTCGTTGACGCCGGCAATCGCTCCGCGCCAGCCGGAATGCGCGGCGGCCACTACGCCGGCTTCCGCGTCGGCAAAGAGGACCGGTGCGCAGTCCGCCGTCAGGACGCCGAGGAGTAGGCCAGGTCGGTCGGTGACCATGGCGTCGGCATGCGGCCGTTGATCCTGTTCCCAGGGCCGTTCGACCCGGACGACGGTGGGCGAATGCACCTGGTGCACGGTCGCAAGCTCCGCGCCGGGCAGGACCGCTTCGATCGCGCGCCGCCGGTTCTCGGCGATGAGCTGCGGATCGTCGCCGCTGCCGTAACCGACGTTGAGGCCCCACATTTCGCCTTTGGAAACGCCTCCGCGGCGGCCGAGGAAGCCGTGCGGGACGTTGGCGAGCAATTCCGAGCGGAAGGCTTCGACGCTCACAGGTCCACCCGCATGATGAGGTCTTCGTCCGCCTGCTCGCCGACCATGAAGGCGTAGGGGCCGACCTCGACGAAGCCGTACTTCTCATAGAAGCGGCGGGCTCGCCAGTTCTCCGTGTAGACCGTGAGGTACAATTCCACGCCCCCGCGCGCCTTGGCCCCGGCGAGCGCCCAGTCCATGAGTTCCCGCGCCGCTCCCGCTCCGCGCCATTCGTTGGCGATGTAGAGCTGGCGAAGCTCGATCCACGGCCTCTTTCCCTCGACCGGCAGCTCGGGCGGGCCGAGCTTCACGAAGCCGATGACCTGACCGCCGGCCTCGGCGACCTGGAAGGCGTAGCGCTCGTCGCTGAGCTCGCCGGCCCAGGCGTCGAGCGTGAACTTTGACAGAAAGGCTTCGAGGTCTTCCGGGCGATAGAGATGCGCAAAAGTGTCGCAGAAGCTCGTCCGGAAGAGGCGGTCGATCGCCGCCGCATCCTCCGGACCGCCGCGCCGATAGCTGATCGTCATGCTTCCAATCCCGCGGGTGCGGGCCAGTCGGGCGAATAGACGCCGATCACCTTAAACAGCTGCCCCATCTGCTCCTCGTGGCACAGGCGGTCGACCGCCTGCTCCAGTTCGGGAATTCGCTCCGGATTGGCGGTCGCAAGCGCCGCCGCCCGCGCGCCGATGCCGAGCCGATTGAGCCACTCGCCCTGGGTAATCACTGCCGTCACCTTCGCTCCCGCTTCGCTCGCCGCCCGTCCGACGGCTTCGAAATCGACATGGGCGGTCAAGTCCTGCTCGCCCGGATCGACGAGGGTCGGGACATAGCGATGACCGCTGACAGCCTGAATCGTGTCGCCTGGAGCGGTCCTTTCGTGGCCGTAGTCGATGATGAGCGCGGCCCCTCCGCGGCTCGCCAGGCATGTGGCGATCGCCGTCACCGCATCCTCGCGCGCCGGCGATCGTTCGACGATCTCGCCGTCTCGGTCAAAGGCCAGCCCGCCGGCGGCGATCATCACCTTCCGCTCCACGCCCGCGATGAACTGCCGCACCGGGAGCGCATCGAGGAACTCGTTGGCGACCAGCAGCAAAGGAGCCGCAGGCAAGTCGTCGACGCTGTCATGCCAGACGGCGCCGGGCACGGCTTCCCTCTGCGCGGATCGAAGCACCGGACTGGTCTCGACCAAGTGGACTTCGCCCGCGAATCCGGAGCGCCGAAGCACCCGCAACGCGTCCGCAGCCAGCGTTCCCCGCCCGGGGCCAAGCTCCGCGTAGACCGCCTCCGCCGGGCTCCCTGCCCGAGTCCAGCTGTCCGCCAGCGCTGCCCCGACGAGTTCGCCGAACATCTGCGAAATTTCCGGAGCCGTCGTGAAGTCGCCGTCACGCCCGAGCGGGTCGCGCGTGGCGTAATAAAAATCGTTGCAGGCTTCCATATAGGCCTCGACCGTGATCGGGCCCTCGGCCTGGATCCGCTCCCGCAGCGCCCGCTCCAGCGGAGTCAGGCCACACTCTCCGTACCCGCGATCGGCTCGACGCGCTGCCGCCGCGACTTGGCGGTCCACATCAGCCAGGCGCCGAGGATGATCATCGGCAGCGACAGCCACTGCCCCATGTGCAGGCCGGTCGATTGCGCGAAACCGACGAGCTGCGCGTCCGGCTCGCGGACGAACTCCACGAGGAAGCGGAAGATTCCGTAGAAGAAGGTGAAGGCGCCGACGAGCTTGCCGGGCTCGTATCGCGCCTGAGTTTTCCAGAACATCCACCAAAGGATCGCGAACAGGACGATCCCCTCGAGCACCGCCTCGTAGAGCTGGGTGGGATGCCGGGCGGGGCCGAGCGTCTGCAGGCCGCCCACAAACTCGGGGAAACGGACCGCCCAGGGCACTGTAGCCGGCGCTCCCCACAGCTCATGATTCACGAAATTGGCGAGGCGGCCGAAGAAGAGGCCGAACGGCACGCAGCACGCGACATAATCGTGCACGCGCAGCCACTGCAGCTTCTCCTTGCGGCTGAGGTAGAGGATGCCGAGCACCGTGCCGATCATCCCGCCGTGGAAGGACATCCCACCGTCCCACAGCTTCAGTATGTCGAGCGGCTTCTCGAGATAGTAGCTGAGGTTGTAGAACAGCACGTAGCCGACGCGGCCGCCCAGGATGATGCCGAGCGCGGCGTAGAAGACCAGGTCGTCCGCATGGCGCCGGGCCATCGGCGATCCGGGCTGCTTGATGAGCTTCAGCAAATACCAATAGCCGAGGAAGATCCCGGCCAGGTACGCGAGGCTGTACCAGCGCAATTCGAAGAAACCGAGGTCGAGGGCGACAGGGTCGAGCCCCAGATCACTCCAGATGATTGCGTTCGATCCTGCTTGTGTCGCCAAGGTCTTCCCCGTTTATGGACAGCGCCTCATAAGGTTGCGAAGGCCAAAGGCAAAGGAGTTGGGATGCCGAGCGAGCTCGACCGCAAGTTCGACGATATGCTGGCGCAGGTCACGGGACCGGGCGGCCGGCTGATCATCGGCGAGGACGAGCAGGGCCGGGCGATCGTCTCCAATTTCCCGGCCACCCTTCCAACCTTCTTTCGCACCTTCTGTGCGCTCAATGCCCAAGTCGAAGCGATAGTTGCGGGTGACGAGCGCCTGAGCTTCGCCGATCTCGACCGTTGGTCGGAGCAATTGGCCCACGCGCTGGTCAGCCGCGGCATCGAGAAAGGCGACCGCGTCGGCATCGCCATGCGCAACTGCCCGAGCTGGGTCGTCTCCTATATGGCCATCGCCAAGGCGGGCGGGATCGCAGCTCTGCTCAACGGCTGGTGGCAACCGCACGAGATGCAGCACGCGTTGGACATGGTCCGGCCGAAGCTGATCATCGCCGATGCGCCGCGGGCCAAGCGCATCGAAGGCGTGCGCGGCGGTTGCGCGCTGGCGATCCTGCCGATCGAGGAGCCGCTGGAAGGCGCGCTCGCTCCGGTGCTCGACGGCACCGACCCGAGCGCCACTCTGCCTGAGGTCGCGCCCGAGGACGACGCCACCATCCTGTTTACGTCAGGCTCGACAGGTGAATCGAAGGGCGCGCTGTCCTCGCACCGCGCCGTCACGACGGGCGTTTACGCCTATGCCGCCGGGCTGATGGTGCTGCTCGGCATCATGACCGCGGAGAACCGCGCTCCTACGTCGAAGCGAACCCTGATCAACGTCCCGCTCTTCCACGTGACGGGCGAGGTCCCGGTGATGCTCAACAGCTTCGTCATCAGCCGCACGATGGTGATGATGCCGAAGTGGGATGCTGGCGAGGCTCTGCGGCTGATCGAGAAGGAAGGCATCACCTATTTCGTCGGAGTCCCGACGATGAGCCTCGAGCTGATGAACCATCCCGAGCGGGACAAATACGACCTGTCCTCGCTGACCGACATCGCCGCGGGCGGAGCGCCCCGCCCTGTCAGCCATGTCGAGCGTCTGGCGAAGGAATTTCCCAAGGCGCAGCCCGCGCTCGGCTACGGCCTCACCGAGACAAATGCGGTCGGCTGCTCCAATTTCTGGGGCAATTACGCGGCCAAGCCGGAATCGACCGGCCGCGCGCAAAAACCCTTCGTCGAGCTCGCCATCCTCGGCGCGGGCGACGCGCACCTTCCGCCAGGCGAGCGCGGCGAGATCGCGATCAGGTCCGCGGCGAACATCAAATGCTATTGGGAAGACCCGGACGCGACGAAGGCCGCCTTCACCGCCGACGGCTACATCCGCACCGGCGACATCGGCTACGTCGACGATGACGGCTATCTGTTCATCGTCGACCGCAAGAAGGACATCATCATCCGCGGCGGCGAGAACATCGCCTGCGCAGAGGTCGAGGCCGAAATCTACGCCTGCCCCGCGGTCGCCGAAGCCTGCGTGTTCGGCATGCCCGACGACCGGCTCGGCGAGGTCCCGGTTGCCGTCATCTATCGCGAAGAGGGCAGCGGACTGACGGAGGACGAGCTTCGCGCCTTCCTCGAGCCGCGGATCTCGGCCTACAAGATTCCGGCGCGTTTCACCTTCGCGGACGAGCCTTTGCCCAAGCTCGGTACCGGCAAGATCGACCGGGTAGCGATCAAGGCGCAGTACCGCAGTTGAAGCCCGAAGATCACCCGCAGGTACGACACGGCCGGATCGGCGTTCTCCTGATCAACCTCGGAACGCCGGATGCGCCCGAGGCGGCAGCGGTTCGCCGCTACCTCGCCGAGTTCCTCAGCGACCCGCGCGTCATCGAGATTCCGCGAATCGCCTGGCTTCCGATCCTGCACGGGATCATCCTGCGCACCCGGCCGAAGAGGTCGGCCCATGCCTACAAGCAGGTCTGGACAGACGAAGGCTCGCCCCTCGCGGCGATCACGCGCCGGCAGGCGGAAAGCCTCCAGCAGCGCCTGGGCGAGGACGTCATCGTCGATTTCGCCATGCGCTACGGCAATCCCGGCATTGGCCAGTCGATCGAGAACCTGGCTTCACTGGGCTGCGAGCGCATCCTCGCCGCGCCGCTTTACCCGCAATATTGTGCCGCAACGACCGCCAGCGCGGTGGACGCGGTGTTCGGCAAGCTCGCGTCGATGCGCCGCCAGCCGGCGCTTCGCACCCTTCCGCCTTATTACGACGATCCAGTTCACCTCGATGCGCTCCAGGCGAGCATCGAGCGACAGCTGGCCGCGATGGATTTCGAGCCGCAGCGGCTGCTGCTGAGCTTCCACGGAATGCCGCAGCGGACGCTTGAACTGGGCGACCCCTATCATTGCCACTGCCAGAAGACGGCTCGACTCCTCGGCGAGCAACTCAGCATTCCGGCCGACATTGCCTTCCAGTCGCGATTCGGCCGGGCAAAGTGGCTCGAACCGGCGACCGACAAGGTCCTCGCCGCTTATCCGGCACAAGGCGTCACCCGGATCGCGATCGCCGCGCCCGGCTTCTCGGCCGACTGTGTCGAGACCATCGAAGAGCTCGGCATCAGAGGAAAAGAGACGTTCCTGGCGAGCGGCGGGACGCATTTCGGACGCCTCGACTGCCTCAACGATTCCCCCGAAGGGATGACCATGCTGGAGACTCTCGTCAGCCGCGAACTTGCAGGCTGGCTGCCGCAGCCATAAGTGCCTCCCCTTCAGGAGACAGGGAGAGACATGATGGCGCGCGTTGCGATCGTGACCGGCGGAACCCGTGGAATCGGCGAGGCGATCAGCATCGCGCTTCGCGAGCAGGGGATGAAAGTCGCCGCCAATTACGCCGGCAATGAGGAACGCGCGCGCGAGTTCACCGAGCGCACCGGAATCCCCGCTTACAAGTGGGACGTGTCCGATCACGCCGCCTGCCAGGAGGGCGTGCGCAAGGTCGAAGAAGAGATCGGGCCGGTCGACGTGCTGGTCAACAACGCCGGTATCACCCGCGACACGACGATGAAGCGGATGGACCACCAGAAGTGGCAGGAGGTCATGGATACGAACCTCGGCGGCTGCTTCAACATGGCCAAGGCCGTCTGGGAGGGCATGACCAGCCGGGGCTACGGGCGGATCGTCAACATCGGCTCGATCAACGGCCAGGCGGGGCAATATGGCCAGGTCAATTATGCCGCCGCGAAGTCGGGCATCCACGGTTTCACCAAGGCGCTCGCACAGGAAGGCGCCCGCGCCGGCGTGACCGTCAACGCCATCGCTCCGGGCTATATCGACACCGACATGGTCGCCGCCGTTCCGCAAGAGGTGCTCGGCAAGATCATCTCGCGAATCCCCGTGAACCGGCTCGGCCGCGCGGACGAGATCGCACGCGGCGTGTCCTTCCTCGTCGACGAGAATGCGGGCTTCATCACCGGCTCGACTTTGTCGATCAACGGCGGGCAGCACATGTACTGATGAGCGCCCAGCGCGCATTCGGCACACCGAAGAAAAGGTCGGTGACGATCGCCGGGCATGAGACGTCGATTAGCCTGGAGCCGATGTTCTGGGACTCGCTCGAGCGGCAGGCCGAAGCGGCGGGCAAGCCGGTGAACGCGCTGATCGCCGACATCGACGCGGCGCGGCTGGAGGCTCGGCCGATCCCGAACCTCACCTCGGCGATCCGCCAGTGGCTGTTCGAGCGGGCGGGAGGGGAGTGATCATGGCCGAGCTCAATCACACGATCGTCTGGTGCAGCGGCAAGGAGCGGTCGTCCCGCTTCCTTACGGATATCCTCGGGCTGCCGCCGGCCCGCGCCTTCCTTCACTTCCTGGTGGTCGACCTCTCGAACGGGGTCTCGCTCGATTTCTACCAGAAGGAGGGCAGCGTCGCGCCGCAGCACTACGCCTTCCTCGTTGGCGACGACGAGTTCGACGCCGCGTTCGGCCGGATCGCGGAAAGCGGAATGGACTATTGGGCCGACCCGGCGCGGACCCGGCCGGGTGAGATCAACACGCATTTCGGAGGCTGCGGAGTCTATTTCGCCGACCCCAACAATCACCTGCTGGAGCTGATTACAAGGCCTTACGGCTCGGAGGCCGAGCTCTAGCCCGGTCCGCTGCGGCGAGAACGGAGTCCGCGAAGGCATCCTCGCCGTGCGGTGCGACATCGAGGAATAGCGCCGGCTCGATCAATTCCAGCTCCATGATGAGAAGCTTGCCGTCGGCGCCGCGCACGATGTCCACGCGCACATAGGTCGCCGATGCCGGCGCGGCTCCGAGCGCCGCCTTGGCCAGCTCCACTGCGCCGGTCGGCGGCTCGCAGGGCTCGGTGCTTCCGCCGAGGTGCGGCTGGACGCGGAAGTCGCCGCTCTTCGGTCGTTTGACGACGGTGTGGCTGTAGGCCCCGTCGAACAGGATGACGGCATATTCGCCCTCCGTCGCGATGCTCGGAAGGAAGGGCTGGATCATCATCCGCTGGCCACGCTCGGACGCCGGAATTTCATCGCCGACGCGGATGCGGTGCGTGCCCGTCGCCGAAGCGGAAACCGGCGGTTTGACCACCAGCTCGGGCGTCCCGAACTTTCCAGCGGCAGCGGCCAGCTCCGCCTCGGTCAAATGCTCGACCTCGATCGTCTGTACGGTCGGCACGCCGTTGGCGGCGAGCTCCGTCAGATAGACCTTGTCGCTGTTCCACCGGAGCAGCTCGGGCGGATTCACGACGGGTAGGCCCTCAGCGTCGATGCGGTCGAGGAAGGCGGCCCAGTCGGCGTACTGAAGGTGGTAGCCCCAGACGACCAGCGGCAGCACCAGGTCGTATCCCGACAGATCTGTCGCACCCGTCCATGGCACGGGGTCCACGGTTGCTCCGCGCTTCCTGAGGGCATCCGCTTCGGCGTCGAACGCCCAATCCCACGCCTCCGGATAGTCCGGGTCGGGGACGAGGAACGCCAGTCGCACTTAGCGAGCGAGCAGGATTCGAGCCTGCGCAGCGATCTGCGCGAGCATAGGCACGCTGACGGCACCCTCGTTCCGCGCCCGGTCGATAAGGTTGCGGAACTGCTCCAGCCGCGGACGGTGGCTCGCGATCCAGTCCTCGACCGCCGCGTCCGGGTCCTTGACGCGGATGCGCGACAGGAAGTCGATGCGAAGCTGTTCGAAATCGCGCGCAAGGCCCGCCGTAAGCAGCCGTTCCCACTGGTCCGTAGGAAGGAAGCGAGCGAGTTGTTGCTGCGCCCAGTCGATTCCCAGCGCCTCGCCGAGCTTCGTATAGGCCCGGGCCAAGGCGAGCTCGTCCATCTTCTTGCGCGCGGCCAAGGCGGCGAGCCCGAAGATCCCGTCCAGCTCGAACAGCCGGACGAGCCCGCGGACGATCTCTTCGCTCGCGCCCAGAGAAATCAGCCGCTCCCGCCGCGCCGCCGCCTCGTTGCGCACTTCTGCGCGGATCAGCTTGGCGGCGGCGGTCGAGATCTTGCGCGCACCGCTTTCCAGCATCTTGCACAGGGCGCTTGGGCTGATCTCGCCGCCGGTCGCCCGCAAGATGTCCGACAAATGCGAGCGAACGCTGTTCGCGGCGATCGCGAAGAGCTCGACCCGGACCATTTCCGGCAAAGGCGCCTGCTCGATCTCGTTCCACAGCTTCGGCAGGTCGAGCAACCGCTCGACGACGAGGAAGGCCGCTACGACGGATGGAAGCGACGCGCCCTCTTCTTCCGTCATATCGAGCGCGACGCTCGGACCGAGGCGGTTGACGAGCCGGTTCGCAACACGGGTCGCGAGGATCTCGTGCCGCAGGCGGTGGGCGCGGATGGCGGCCTCATGCGGCTTTCGCATCGGCTTGGGGAAGGCCTCGTACAGCTCGCGCTCGACGAGCTTGTCGTCGGCCAGCTTGAGGTCCTCGGCCGCATCCTGGAGCGCCAGCTTCGACATCGACAGGACCACCGCCAGCTCCGGACGCGTCAGGCCCTTCTTTTCCTGGGATCGCCGCAGCAGGTCTTCGCTTGAAAGGAGCCCTTCGACCTTGCGATCGATGCGCCCGGCGGCCTCGAGCAGCTCGATGGTACGGACGAACTCCGGCAAGCCTCGCGTACCGGCGCTTTCCGCGATCGACAGAGCAAGCGTCTGAAGCCGATTGTCCTCGAGCACCATCTCGGCGACGTCGTCGGTCATCTTCGCGAGCAAAGCGTTGCGCTTCTCGAACGACAGCGGGCCTTCCCGCATCTCGCGATTGAGCGGGATCTTGATGTTCACTTCCTTGTCCGAGCAATCGACGCCGGCGCTATTGTCGATGAAGTCGGCGTTGATCCGGCCGCCCTTCTCCGAAAACTCGATGCGGCCGGCCTGCGTGATGCCGAGGTTGGCGCCCTCGCCGATCGCCCGGGCACGCAATTCGTTCGCGTCCGCTCGAATGGCGTCGTTCGCGGGGTCGCCGACGTCGGCATTGGCCTGCGTCGAGGCTTTCACATAGGTGCCGATGCCGCCGAACCACAGAAGGTCGATGGGCGCCTTGAGGATGGCGTTCATCAAAGTCGTCGGATCGACGGCCCCAACCGAGATTCCGAGTTCCTTCTGGGCCGCGGCGCTCAGCTGGATCAACTTCTGCGTGCGGGGATAGATTCCGCCGCCCTCGGACAGCTTCGACCGGTCGTAATCGTCCCAGCTGGAGCGCGGCAGATCGAACATCCGCTTGCGCTCTTTCCAGCTCGCTTCCGGGTCCGGGTCGGGATCGATGAAGATGTGGCGGTGGTCGAACGCGGCGACCAGCCGGATCGCCTTCGACAGAAGCATGCCGTTGCCGAACACGTCGCCCGACATGTCGCCCACGCCGGCGACCGTGATCGGGTCGGTCTGGACGTCGATTCCCATCTCCAGGAAATGGCGCTGCACCGCGACCCAGGCGCCGCGCGCGGTGATGCCCATCGCCTTGTGGTCGTAGCCGTTGGATCCGCCGCTGGCGAAAGCGTCTCCGAGCCAGAAGTTGCGCTCCAGAGAGAGGGCGTTTGCGACGTCCGAGAAGGTCGCGGTGCCCTTGTCCGCCGCTACGACGAAATAGGGATCGTCGTCGTCGTGGATCACGACGCCTTCAGGATGAACGACCTTGTCGTCGACGATATTGTCGGTGACCGACAGCAGCGAGCGAATGAAGATACGATAGCTTTCGGTGCCTTCCGCGAGCCAGGCGTCGCGGTTCGTCGGCGCCGGAAGCTGCTTGGGATAAAAGCCGCCCTTCGCGCCGGTCGGGACGATGACGGCGTTCTTGACCAGCTGCGCCTTCATCAGGCCGAGGATTTCGGTGCGGAAGTCGTCGCGCCGATCGGACCAGCGCAGGCCGCCGCGGGCGATCGGGCCGCCGCGCAGGTGAATGCCCTCCACCCGCGGGCTGTAGACCCAGATCTCGCGCCACGGCACAGGCCGCGGAAGCCCCGGGACCAGCGAGGAATTGATCTTGAAGGCCAGGGCCTCGTCCGCCTTTTGCGAGAAGGCGTTGGTGCGCAGCACTGCTTCGACCAGAGCGCGCAAACGGCGCAAGATGCGGTCGTCGTCGATCGAGCGAACGGCAGTCAGGGCGTCGTCGAACTGGCGCCGCAGCTTTTCGACATTGTCGGCCCGCTTGCGCTTGGCCGAGGGATCGTGAAGCGCCGTGAACAGGTTGACCAAAGCGGCCGTCGCCTTTGGCGCCCGGCGCAAAGCATCGACGACGGTGATGAGGCCGAACGAGCTTCCGGTCTGGCGCAGATAGCGGAACCATGACCTGAGCCAGACGACCGGCTGCGTGTCGAGGCCGGCGAAGAGGACAAGCTGATTGAACTCGTCGTCTTCCGCCTCGCGGCTGAACACGCTCGAAATCGCCGCTTCGATCTGCGGCGCCCGCGCGACGATCGCGTCGATGTCCGCTTCGGGAAGCTCCAGCGTGAAGTCGTGGACGTAGCCGACCGAACCGCCCGTTCCCACGGCGCTCGGCATCTCCTCGAGCACCCGGAAACCGAAATTCTCGAGCACCGGCACCGCCTCTGACAATGGGATCAGGCCGCCGCGACGGTAGGTCTTGATGTGCAGCTGGCCCGGCGCGTCGGTGGGGCGGCGGAACATGCGCACGCCGCGGTCATCGGAATCCTTAAGCGAGGCGAGCCGAAGGATGTCCTCGGCGCCCTCTTCAGGCCGAGTCCGCGTCCGATAGCTGTCAGAGAACTCGCGCGCGTAGGTGATGGTGAGGCGCGTCGCGCGGGGCGATCCGACGCGCTCGATCAGCGCTTCCTCGACCGCGGGGGCCCAGCCGCGGACCATCTCATTCAGGCGGTGGTCCAGCGCCCTCGAGTCCGGCGTCGGAGCGTCATTGTCGATATACTGCGTGTAACGGATGAGCGCGAGCTCGCCCTCGCCGGTCTCGACCGACCAGCTGGTGATCGACGTCCCGACGACCTTTTCCATCATCGCGCCAATCGCTTCGCGGCGCTGCGTGTTGAGGTCGTCGCGGGGCAGCCAGACGAAGGTGAACAGCTGGCCCTTCAGGATGCTTCGGACGAGCAGAAGCGCGGGCCGCGGGCGGTCGGCCAGCGACATGGCCATCATGACGAGGTCGCGGACCGAATCCCAGCCGACATTGACCAGAAGATCGCGCGGAAGCGAGGAGACCGCGTGGCGAAGTGCCTTGCCCGAATGGCCCTTCGGATCGAACCCGAAATCCTTGTCGAGTTGCTCGAGACGGTGCCGCAACACCGGCACTTCCTCCGCTGGCCATGTCAGCGCCTGGCTGGTCCAAAGACCAGCGTGAACGCCGATTCCTGTGACCTTGCCCTTCTCGCGGATGGGAACCACGACCAGGTCGAGCGGCACGCCGCGGTGAACGGTCGACTTGCGCTCAGCCTTCGCCATCAGCGGCACGTCGCCGCCGGCCTCGAAATAGCGCATCGCGCCGAGCGCCCCGCCTTCGTCCGTCGGCGCTCCCGGAATGCTGAAAAGGCCTAGCGTATTGGTCGGCTGGCCGGTCGCGCGCTCGACCTGGTAGCCGAGCAGGGTCATCGCCCCGTCGGCGAACCATTCGAGCAAAGCGCGGCCTTCGGGATCCTCGATCGCCTCGGCGTCCTCGCGCATCTTCGCCTGGAGCTTGGGCCAGTCGCGGACCGAGGCGCGGACGTCGGCGAGCACGGCCTTGAGGTCGTCGGCGAGCTCCTTGCGCCCGCGGGCCTGCGCACGGTCGAGCTCGATGTACATCATCGATTCGCGCTTGCTGACGTCGCCGCAGAGTGGCTCTACCGACAGCAGTTTGCCGTTCTTGTCGCGCTCGACGCAGACCACGGGGTGGAGCAGCCGGTGAACGGTCAGCTGCCGCCGGGCGATGGCGTTTGACACCGAGTCCACCAGGAAGGGCATGTCGTCATTGACGATCGCGATGCGCATGCGCCGCCGGCCCGCCTCACCGCCGGTGGATTCGATCGCGAGGGCGACTTCGCCCCGCTTGCGGTTCGCGCCTACGGCCGCGAGGAACTCGGCGGCGTCCCGCTCGGTGGCGGCCGTCAGGCCTTCGGTTTCACCGGGGAGCGCATTCTGGGTCAGCGCCTTGCGGATGGACGAAACGAGTGGCCTCGCGAGGCGCATGTGGGCGGTCATGAAATCGATTGGCTCCGCGGGGGTGCGTTGCCCGCGGCCTATAACCCTCTGGCTCCAAGCGGGACAACCCCGGTTGGGCCCGAAGTCGCACTAGCAGTCGAAAATCAGAGGCCGGCGCGCTTAATCGCCTTTTCGACCATCGCCTCGTCGTCGACGAGGGCGACCGGCTCGACGCCACCATCGGAGCGGCGGCGCGTGAGGACGAGCGCGAATTCCGCATCCCCCGAGACGGTCTCGAGCGCGATCGGAGCGGCCGCACGAAGCTTCGCTTTCGCCGCTTCCGCCTTCGTGTCGGTTTTCCCCTCCGGGCGTTTGGCCTGGCGCTCGGCCGCGACCAGCGCCTTCAGGCCGCCGGCCTGGCCCTCGATGAACTTCAGGAAGCCGCTCTGCTCGACGTCCTGGCGCCGGGCGAAGGACAGAGCCGCGGCGAACTCGGTCAGGCGGGCCTTGTCGTAGTCGATTCCAAAGACGAGCTTCACGATCGGCGTCATCGGCGCACGCGCTTGCGCCTTCACGCCCGATTCCTCGAGCAGCTCGGCATAGTCACCCGGCTCCCGCTCTGCAGCGAGCGCGAAGTCGTAGGCCTGCGAAAGCGCCCGGTAGAGGGCAGTGCGGCTGCGGCCGTCCGCCGCCTTCACCGCATCGGCGGTCTCGCGCGCGGCCCAGAGGCGGTCAGCCAGCCCCGCATCCGGATCGAGGCTGATCTCGGGAAGCGGTTCGTCGGAATCGGGATCGTGGAGCGGTCCGTCTTCCCATGAGAAGTGAACCGTCGGCTGGACCACGGCATATCCGTCATCCTCTTCACCGTCTTCGGCCACGGGATCGGCGGCGATCGAGGCAGGCTCGTAAGTGTCCTCGAGGACCAGTTCGTCCTCGTCCTCGTCAGACTCTTCGGCAGTGTCGTTAGCGGCATTCGGCGGCGCCGCATCCTCGGCCACCGGCTGTTCGAGGGCGCCCTCGCCGCGCTTCCAGTTGATGACGCCGTAAATGAAATCGATCGTATCGCCATCCGACGAGAAGGGCATGAGGATGCCGCGATAGCAGATCGGCTCGCCGCGCTGATTGACGAACTCAGCCTCGAAACCGATCGGCGCGCGATTGGCGATGATCTGAAGATAATGGTCGGTGAGCCGCGACAGCAGCGACCGGCTGGGCACCTCGGAGATGGACTTGATGCCCTCGGCGAGCCCGCATTCCTCGCGGATGGCGGAGCCGATATAGGGCGTCGCGGGATTGTCGCGACCGGCGGTGAAGTCGAGCAGGACGCTGTTCTCGGCGAAGTCCTTGACCTCGCCCGGCTCCAGGTCCTCGATCGACGGATAGTCGCGGCCGCCGAGCAGCGAGACCCAATAATTGTAAGCGCGGACGTGCATGCGCCGCTCGTCCGAACCGATGCCGATGGCGACCTGCTGCTCGGACGAGCTATCGGACGCCGACGGATAGTCGAAGTCGTTCGGATGATCGCGATAACTGTCCATGCCCTTGGGCCTACTCCCCTCAATCCGGCGAGGGGGAAAATGCGGGCGAAGCTTGAAGAAACCGTTAACCCTATCTGTTCAGGCAACGCTGCGTTGACCGGTCCGGACGCCGCTGTTAGGGCGAGCGCCGCTTCCAAGGCCGCAGTCGGCCAAGAGACGGCATGCCGCTTTAGCTCAGCTGGTAGAGCACATCATTCGTAATGATGGGGTCGTGGGTTCGAGTCCCTCAAGCGGCACCACCCCTTTCACAAGGCAACTTCCGACTGACCCTTGCGGAAGGGACACAAAGCCTCGCTGCTCTATGGGTCAGGTTTGGGTGTTTTGACCAGGCACTTGGGCCCTCAAGTTGAATGGCGCTGCACCCCACTTTGCCTCCGCAAACGGGTTGAGAAGCTCGGC
>DASUVP010000242.1:0-20687 GCA_036378895.1 Sphingomicrobium sp. | reverse complement strand
GGGGCGCTCGCTCAACAAGCGCAAGCTGACGGTGAAAATCCCGGCCGGGGTCGACGAGGGCACGCGCATCCGCGTCGCCGGCGAAGGCGAGGCCGGCGTGCGCAATGCGCCTAGCGGCGACCTCTACATCTTCGTCCACATGAAGCGGCACGCGATCTATGCCCGAGAAGGCACCACCCTCGTCGCCGAATGCCCGGTGACGTTCACCACGGCCGCGCTCGGCGGCTCGATCAGCCTGCCCGGAATCGACGGCAAGGCGATCGAGCTCAAGATCCCGGCCGGGATCCAGTCGGGCGAGCAGCTGCGTCAGCGCGGCTCCGGTATGAGCGTCCTCAACGGCCGCGGCCGCGGCGATCTCGTCGCGCGCGTGCTGGTCGAGACTCCGACACGCCTCAACTCGAAGCAGAAAAAGATCCTGGAAGAGTTCCGCGAAACGGAGACAGGCGACGAATGCCCCGCCTCCAAGAGCTTCTTCAGCCGTATCCGTGATATGCTCGGCTAGGCGGCCGAGCTTCCGAACACACGCTCGAAGATCGTGTCCACCTCCTTGAGGTGGTGGTCTAGATTGAACAGGCTATCGAGCTGTCCGGCGCTGAGCTTGCCTGACACTTCCGGATCGGCCTTCAGCAAGTCGAGCAGCGATAGCTGTCCGTCCGACTCCCAGACCTTCATCGCGTTGCGCTGCACCAGCGCGTAGCTATCCTCGCGGCTGAGGCCCGCCTGGGTCAGCGCCAGCAGCACGCGCTGCGAATGGATGAGGCCGCCCATGCGGTTCAGATTTTTTTCCATCCGATCGGGATAGACGAGCAGCCTGTCGACGACGCCCGTCAGTCGGGCGAGCGCGAAATCCAGCGTGATCGTGGCGTCGGGGCCGATGAACCTCTCGACGGACGAGTGCGAAATGTCCCGCTCATGCCACAGCGCGACATTCTCCATCGCAGGAATGACCGCGCTGCGGACCACGCGCGCAAGGCCAGTAAGGTTCTCGGTCAGCACGGGATTGCGCTTGTGCGGCATCGCGGAGCTGCCCTTCTGCCCCGGGGAGAAATATTCCTCTGCTTCGAGCACTTCGGTGCGCTGGAGGTGCCGAATCTCGGTCGCCAGCCGCTCGATCGATGACGCGATGACGCCGAGGGTGGCGAAAAAGATCGCGTGGCGGTCGCGCGGGATGACCTGCGTCGAGATTGGCTCGGGCGTGAGGCCAAGCTCCTTGGCGACATGCGCCTCGATCTCGGGACGGACATTGGCGAAGGTGCCGACCGCACCCGAAATCGCGCATGTGGCGATCTCGTCGCGCGCCGCTACCAGGCGGCTGCGGTTGCGGTCGAACTCGGCATAGGCCTGCGCGAGCTTGAGCCCGAACGTGGTCGGCTCAGCGTGGATTCCGTGGCTTCGGCCGATCGTCGGCGTCAATTTGTGCTCGAACGCCCGCTTCTTCAGTGCCGCAAGAAGGGCGTCGAGGTCCTTGATGAGCAGCTCCGCCGACTGCTTGAGCTGAACCGCAAGCGCGGTGTCGAGCACGTCGGAGCTGGTCATGCCCTGGTGCAGCCAGCGCCGCTCCGGACCGAGCTTTTCGCCCGCCCAGGTCAGGAAGGCGATCACGTCATGCTTGGTGACCGCCTCAATCGCGTCGATCGCCGCCACGTCGATCTCGCCGAGCACCTCGCGGTCGTAAGCCGCGCGGATCGTTGCGGCGTCCTCGGCGGGGATCATCCCCACCTTCCCCATCGCCTCGGCGGCGAACACCTCGATGGCGAACCAGATGCGATAGCGGTTTTCGGCCGACCAGATGGCCGTCATCTCGGGGCGGGAATAGCGGGGAACCATGCGCCGGGCGGCTAGCAGAGCCGTCGTGCAGCATCAAATGTCAGCGATGAGGACATCCTGGCCAACAGCAGGGACGGCGCTTTCCATCCCTCAAACTCTCGCAACCCCAGCCGATCCTCTTGTGCCTCGTTTCCAGCTTCTTTGCGGATTCGACCCAGCAGATCCACTCGTTGCGGGCCAGCGGAGTGATGTCTTCCCAGGTCGCCAATGCCTCTGGATCACGCTGCAGCGCATCTTTCAGATCGCCGGGAAGCTCGTGCACTACACCGCCGGCAATGGTTCTCTGGTCAGTCATTACATCAGGCCCATTGCTCGCAAGCTCGATCGGCCTTGCGTTCCTACGATAATATGATCGTGCACCGCCACCTTCATGTGGCGGCCCGCCTCCACCAATTCACGGGTCAGCTTGACGTCCGCCTGGCTGGGCTTCGGATCGCCGCTGGGGTGGTTGTGGACGATGATGATGGCCGCCGCTCCGTGCGCCACCGCGCGCTTCATGACTTCGCGGACATGCATCGCTGCCTCATCGACGGACCCGCGCCACATCGCTTCGTTGGCGATGAGCATGTTCTTGGCGTTGAGGAAGAGGATCCGGACTTCCTCCACCGTTGAATGCGCCATCGCGGCCTGCAGATAGTCCTGGAGCGCGTCCCAGCTGGACAGGACAGGCCGGCCCTCCAGCCGCGTCTCCAACAGCCTTAGAGCGGTTGCCTCGGCGATCTTCAACGCGGCGACCACGGTTTCGCTGAGCCCTTCACGCTTCAGCGTTTCCGCGTCCGCGGCGAGCAGCGGGCCGACGCCGCCGAACTGCGCGATCAGCGTTTTGGCCTCCTTGGTGTCGCGGCGCGGAATGGCGAGTGCGAGGAGATATTCAACCAGCTCATGGTCGAGCAAAGCCTTCGGGCCGCCTTCGAAAAGGCGGCGGCGAAGTCGGGCCCGATGCCCTGACGCGTCGCTCGAAAAGTCCCCCATCCAGCTGTGACTGCTAGGCGACAAGAGTGCCCGCTTGCAACGCTTCCTTCGTATCGGCAACGGAACGGGGCCGTATCGGGAGGGTTTGTTTACGCCGATGGCTGCACGGCAGAGTGATGAAAGCGAGTTTTCCAGGGATTCGGTAGTCGTGCGCCGCCGCAGCTGGCAGCGCGTCACCGCGATCGTCCTGCTCGGGCTGATGATCCTGCTCGCCTTGCTGGTCGCGGGATTGTGGATCGCGAGGCGGCCGATCGCGACTGAAGTGCTGCAGCGGCAGTTCGAGGAGCGCGGAGTCCGCGCGACCTACCAGCTCGACCGAGTGGGGCTGCGAACACAGGTCGTCCGCAACCTCGTCATCGGCGATCCGAAGAACCCCGATCTTATCGCCCGCTACGCCTTGATCCAGGTGCGCTGGACCATCACCGGAAGCGTCCGCGTCTACCGTATCGTTGCGCGCGGCGTCCGCCTGAAGGGCAAGGTCGTAGAGGGCCGAGTGATCTGGGGCGAGGTCAGCAAGCTGCTTCCGCCGCCCTCCGACAAGCCCTTCGCATTGCCGAACATCGTCCTCGATATCGCGGACAGCAGCATCGGCCTGCAGACTCCGTTCGGGAACCTCGGCTTCGCTTTGGCCGGCTCCGGCAATCTCACCGGCGGTTTCAAGGGGAATGTCGCGGCCGTCAGCCGGCGGATCGACCTTGGGCGCTGCACGCTCGATGGAATGCGTGCCTACACCGCCATCCAGGTCATCGCCAGGCGGCCGCGCATCGACGGGCCTTTCGTCGCAAATCGGTTCGCCTGCCCCGCCAGCAACCTGTTGATGGATGCACCGCGCTTCGAGCTCGACAGCAGCTTCAGCGAAAGCTTCACCAGCTTCGATGGCAAGGCGCGCGTGACGACGCAGCGCGTAATCGCCGGCGCGAACGGTCTGGCCGCCATGACCGGGAACGTGAGCTTCGCCGGCACTCCACGGGCAGCCTACGGCCGGCTCGATGTGGCGGCGCAGCGGTCGCGGCTCGGCCCAATCTTTGCAGAGCGGACGCGGATCGACGGCCGTTATTTGATCGGCGCTTCGGCCGGCACCCTGTCGCTGATCGCCGACTATTCCGCCGAGAACGCCGACCTCGCGCCATCCGTGCTCGCCAGCGTGACCGATCCGCTCGCCGCTGCCGACAAGACCCCGATCGGTCCGATCGCCGTCGCCATGAGCAATGCGATCAGCCGGTCGACGCGCTCCTTCGACGCGTCCGGCTCGATCACCATGGTCAATTTCGCCGGCGGCGGCGCGGCGCGGATCCAGACGGCCGAGGTCCGCGCCGACACCGGCGCCCGCGTCCGCGTGTCGGGTGGCGACGGCGTCACCTATTATTGGCCGTCCGGCAGGCTGCGCGTCGATGGGCTGATCGAGACGGCAGGCGGCGGGCTTCCGCAAGGCCAGGTCTTGCTGCGCCAACCGCGCATCGGAGCGCCGATGAACGGCGTCGCCCGCTTCGCGCCCTACCAGGTCGGGGCCTCGCGTCTCGCGCTCGACCCGATCCGCTTCCAGGCACGCGCCGACGGGGCGACCAATTTCGACACGGTCGCCTTACTCGACGGTCCCTTCCCCGACGGCCGCGTCCAGGCGTTCCGGTTGCCCCTCAACGGCCGCCTCGGACCCGCGGGCGCCTTCTCGATGGGCCGGAGCTGCATCGTCGCGAGCTGGCGCTTCTTCCGCCTCCGCGAGCTTCAGTTCGGACCGACTCGCCTGCCGGTTTGCCCGGTCGGACCGGCGATTGTGTCCCAGCCGCCCGGCGGAGACCTGCGCGTGGCAGCAAGGCTCAGCAATCCGCGCCTCGCCGGGCGGCTCGGCAATGCGCCCCTCACACTTGGCGCGGACGCGGCGCAGATCGTGGGCGAGCGATTCACGGCCGCCGACCTCTCGGTTCGCCTCGGCAAATCGGCCTCGCCCTTCGCCTTCGACACGGCGCGGCTTCAGGGCACGTTCGGCGGAAGCGGGATCAGCGGCACCTTCGCGGACGCCAGGACGACGATCGGCAATGTGCCTTTGCTTCTTAGCGACGCGAGCGGGCGGTGGCGCTTCTACGACGGGGATCTGACGGTCAACGGCGCGCTCAACCTGTCCGATCGAAGCGAGACCCCGCGTTTCTACACGCTGCGCAGCAACGACTTCCAGGTCGCGCTTTCGGGCGACGACATCCGTGCCGGAGGAACCCTGGTGCATCCGCCGAGCGGCGCCAAGGTCACCGACGTCACTATCCGCCATGCGCTCTCTAGCGGTGCGGGCCAGGCCGTGCTCGACGTACCCGGGATCACGTTCAACCAGGGCCTCCAGCCCGAAGAGCTCACGCGCCTGACCGAAGGCGTAATCGCCCTGGTCCAGGGCACAGTCCGCGGCCGCGGAGAAATCAACTGGTCCGGCGAAGGCGAAGTGACCTCGACCGGCACCTTCTCGACCGCCGGGATGGACTTCGCGGCGCCGTTTGGCCCCGTGACCGACCTGTCGACCACAGTGAACTTCACCGACCTTCTCGGGCTGGAGACAGCGCCGGGCCAGACCGCGACCATTGCTTCCATTAACCCCGGCATCCTGGTCGAGAACGGAACCATCCGCTACCGCCTGTTGCGAGACCAGCTGGTGCAGGTCGAGCGCGGCGAATGGCCGTTCATGGGCGGCCGCCTCATCCTTCGCGAGACGATCCTCAATTTCGGCCGGCCAACGCCCAAGCGCCTGACGTTCGAGGTCGTCGGCTTCAACGCCAAGATGTTCGTCGACACGTTCGACTTCCAGGGGCTGGAGATCACCGGCACGTTCGACGGCGTCCTTCCCATGATCTTTGACGACGAGGGCGGCAGGATCGTCGGCGGCAGGCTCGACGCGCGCCAGCCCGGGGGCGTGTTCGCGTACACCGGGACCAAGCCCGAGGCCGGGATGGCGGTCGGGCTGGCTTTCGATCTGCTCAGCAACATGCGCTACCGGGCAATGACCATCCGCCTGGATGGCGACCTGGCGGGCGAATTCGCGACCCGCTTCTCGATCAGCGACATCGAGCTGTCCAGCAAGGGCGGCTTTGCTGCCGGCATCGTCCGGAATGCGTTCAAGAAGGTGCCGCTGGTGGTGAACCTAAACATCAAGGGCCCCTTTCGGGCGCTCATCCAGATGGCCAAGGGCTTCAAGGATCCGACCGACGTGATCCAGCCGGTCCTGCCCTTCCCGCTCGATACGCCGGGCCTCGCCACCGAAACAAGAATCATCCGCAAGGAAGAAGAGCAGCAATCCACTGCTCCGTCCGTCGCCGAAGAATTGAAAGTGACCCCAACCCCAGAGCCAAGCGAGTGAGCTTATGAGGACAATGCCCAAGATTGACCTGCGGCTGATCGCCGGCGCGGTACTGGCCGTGCCGCTTGCCGGCTGCGTCACGGTCGAGACTCCGGACAAGCCGATCGAGATCAACCTCAATGTCGAGATCCGGCAGGAAGTGCTGGTCCGGCTTCAGCAGGACGCCCAGCAGCTGATCCAGCAGAATCCGGACGCTTTCCCGCAGACCCAGACGCCGAGGCAGTGACATGAGGATTTGGGTCGTGCTCGCCGCGATCGCCGGGACCGCCGCGGCCGTTCCCGCCACCGCGCCCGCGCAGTCCTACTCTGCCCTCGCGGCCGCTCGGCAGGCCGGGCAAGTCGGCGAGCGCTACGACGGCTATCTCGGCCTGGCGGCGCCCACTTCGCCCGCGGTCCAGCGCCAGGTCAGCGCCATCAACATCCGCCGCCGCTCGCTCTACGTCGCTCTGGCTCGGCGGCGCGGGGTCACTCCGCAAGTGGCCGGGCTCGCCACCGGCTGCGAGCTGCTCCCTCGGGTGCAGGTTGGGGAAATGTACATGCTGCAGGACGGGGTGTGGCGGCGGCGTCAGCCGGGGCAGGTGATCGCGCAGCCCAGCTACTGCGGCTGATCACTTCACGGGCGGCTGAGCTTTGAACGAGAAGCGGTATTCGGGCTTCAGCCGCTCGATCATCGCGGCGGTGATCGGAAGCGAGATTTCATACGGTCCTTCGGCGTACGGCCCCGCCACATATTGATCCGCAATCACGTCGATATGGTCGAAGCGGGCGTCTTTGTTGCTATCGCGGAGCAGGACGGTGAGCTCCTTATATTCCGGGCAGTTCCCGAACAGGTCGTCCTTCATGACGGGCTCGCCGCGCCGTTTCTCCCGCTCACGGTCGAGAAGAACGCAGAAAGGCTGCCGGATCGCTCCGGTCCAGCTCGTCCCCGGTGCCAATAGGTCCTGGATCGATATTTCCCGCTCCAACACCTTGTCCCAGAGGATTGCGCCCGAGCCTGTGCTTCCATGGGCGCCTCCGGTGAAACCGTAGCTCGATGACACCAGGCTCATCAGTCGGCCCGACCAGCCGGAATATTCATAGCTGCGCGACGCTGCGTGAGGATGATAATCGAACCCCTGCTTCGCGCGCTCATCACGATCCTCTTTCGCTCCGGCCACAAGCTCGACTTTCAGCTTGCTTTCCTCCGACTTGAACCGGCTCTCCAGCTTCTGGGGGATCGAGCCGGGCCAGCTAAATGAAAAGCTGTAGAGGTCGTTCTCCTCTTCGACCGAATGCGGCTCGGTCGGTCGCGGGTTTAACTTCGTGGCCGCGTTCACCTGATTGGCGGGAACAGAAGCAACCGCTGCAGGCTCTACGGAGCCAGGTTCGGCCGTTTGTTCATGGCAGCCGGCAAGCGTTGCGATCAGGAGGATAGCCGTACGCATAGGAGGAGACTGGCACGCCGCCAGTTGTTCGCCAAGCAAGCCCTCGCACCGGTTGACTTGCCCCCGCCCCCTTCATAAAGGGGCGGCGCCTAGGCGGCCTCGGTCGCCGCCATGTTTCTCGCCCTTTGCACACCCCTTATCTGGCGGGGCGACGCATAGGGGAAGATCGTGGCGACGGACGAGACCGGGCAGGACCCAAAGCTTCCACCAGACGCACGGCTCGATTCGCTCGAACAGCGGCTCGACCGGCTGCAGGAGGCGGAAGCGAAAAGGACCGGCAAGGCAGAGTCAAGTCCGGTGAACCGGATCTGGCAGCAGATGTTCAGCCACCTGGTCGGTGCTCCGGCTGGCGGCGGGATCATCGGATGGGGCCTCGACACCTTGTTCGGGACCTTTCCGACGTTCTTCCTGATCATGCTCTTCGTCGGTTTCGGCGTCGGGGTGGTGAACGTGATGCGGATTTCGAAGACGCCGCCGGGACCTCCCGGGGCAAGTTCGTAAGAGGTAAGAGCGACGTGGCCGAAGCAGGCAAGATCGACCCGATGCACCAGTTTACGGTGGAGCCTTTGATTCCGCTGCAGCTCGGCGGTTACGACATCAGCTTCACCAACAGCTCGCTCTGGCTGCTGATCGCGCTCGCCTTGATCACCGGCTTCATGCTGATGGGCATGCAGCGCCAGCTCGTCCCCGGCCGCTGGCAGATGGCGGTAGAGGGGGTGACCGGCTTCATCGATGACATGGTCAAGGTGAACATCGGGCCCGAGGGCAAGAAGTTCATGCCCTACATCTTCTCGCTGTTCGTGTTCATCCTGACCGCGAACTTGCTCGGCCTCTTCCCGCTGTCGATCATCCCAGGCCAGCACCAGTTCACGACGACCAGTCATTTCAGCATCACCGGCGTCCTCGCCGTTCTGAGCTTCGCGATCGTGCTGATCGTCGGCTTCGCCCGCCATAAGCTGCACTTCTTCTCGCTTTTCGTTCCGCATGGGACCCCGAAGATCATGGTGCCGCTGATCGCCGCGATCGAGTTCATCTCGTTCATGGTTCGCCCGTTCAGCCTCGGCCTGCGACTCTTCGTGGCGATGATCGCCGGCCACATCCTGATGGAAGTGTTCGGAAGCTTCATCGTGAACGGCTTCAACGGCGGCCCGCTCGGCTGGGGCGTCGGCGCCATCAGCTTCCTGTTCATCGTCGGCGTAACCGCGCTGGAGCTGCTGGTCTGCGCCATCCAGGCCTACGTCTTTGCGCTGTTGACGACCTTGTATCTCAACGACGCAGTCAACCTTCACTAAGTTTCGAAAAGAGGAGTTTCACATGGATTTCGCTTCCGCACAGGTCATCGGTGCCGGTCTGGCCGCAATCGGCGTCGGCGCCGCCGCCATCGGCGTGGGCAACGTCTTCGGCTCGTTCCTGGAGAGCGCGCTTCGCAACCCGGCAGCCGCCGACGGTCAGCAGGGCCGCCTGTTCATCGGCTTCGCCGCCGCCGAGCTTCTCGGCCTGATCGCGTTCGCGGTCGCAATGATCATCCTCTACGCGCGTTGATCATCAACCGGCCGGCTCGTCCGGCCGGATGAACGGGACCTTCGATGCCTCAGATAAATCAGCTTCCCGACATCTTCTTCAGCCAGCTGTTCTGGCTGCTGGTGGTGTTCGGCATCATCTACTTCTGGATCGGGCGCGGAATGGTGCCGAAGATCCAGTCTGTCGTGGAAGATCGCGACCGCAAGATCGCCGACGACCTCGCGGCCGCCCAGCGCGCCCGCGATCAGGCGGAAGCTGCCGAAGAGGCCTATCGCGAGCGCATCGACGCGAGCCGTAGCGAAGCGATGAAGCTGGCCCAGGAGGCCAAGCATCAGGCTGCCCTCGATACGGAGAAGAAGCTGAAGGCGATCGACGCGAAGATCGGCAAGAAGGTCGCTGACGCTGAAGCGAAGATCCGCGACGCTGCCGAAGCGGCCCGGCGCGAGCTCGAGCCGGTTGCCGCCGAGGCGGCCAGCCAGCTTGTATCGAAGCTGACCGGCCAGACGGTCGCCGCGAAGGACGCCGAGCCGGCGGTGAAGGCGGTGCTCCATGGCTGAACAACCTCACGCTGAAACCACCGCAACGGTCGAGCACAACGGCGGCGCCGCTGCCGACCACTCCGCACCGGCTGCGTTCGGGCTGATCACCGCGCCGATGTTCATCGCCCTGGCGATGATCGTCGTCATCCTGTTCATGGTCGCCAAGAAGGTCCCGGCCGCGATCGGCAAGGCTCTCGACAGCAAGATCGACGTGATCCGCAACCAGCTTGCCGAGGCGGAGGCGCTGCGCAAGGATGCCGAGGCGCTCAAGGCCGAATATGAAGCCAAGACCAAGTCGGCGGACAAGGAAGCCGCGACCATCGTCGAGCGCGCCAGGCACGAGGCCGAGGCGATCGTCGCCCAGGCGAAGACGAACGCCGAAGCCCTCGTCGAGCGCCGTCAGCGGATGGCCGAAGACAAGATCGCGGCCGAAGAGCGCCACGCGATCGACCAGCTCCGCGCCACCGCGGCCGACGCTGCGCGCGCAGCCGCCGCAAAGCTCATCCGCGAGCGGCTCGACGCGAAAGCCGACGAGGCCCTGGTGAGCGACGCCATCCGGAGCATCGGCACCCGCTAAGCACCAGCCTTGCCGCGACGGGCGCGGCATGGCACTCGGCACTCCAAGGGCGGTTAGCTCAGTTGGTAGAGCATCTCGTTTACACCGAGAGGGTCGGCGGTTCGAGCCCGTCACCGCCCACCAGTCGCGAACCTCATACCGCTGCGACCGGCCCCACCTCCGCGAAGTAGCGCCGCATGGCGAGGCTCGCCTCGGGCGACAGCTCGACGAACACGCGGCGACCGTCGTGCGGGTCCGCGCGGCGAACGAACAAGCCTTTGTCGGTCAGGGTCTTGAGCCAGCGCAGCGCGGTCGTCGCTGGCACCGCCGCGGCGATGCACAAGCTCGATACCGGCACCCGCAGCTGCGCGATCTCCGCCTGCAACAGGTCGAGCAGCATATCCCAAGCCGGATCGGCGAACAGATCCTCCTCGAAGAAGCGGCTGCGCAGCCTGCGCGCGCGGATGACCGACCGAACGGTGTCGGCCGACACGGGGGGCACCTCGGTCTTGACGACGGGCGCGGCGGGGCGCGGAGCCTCTCCCGGGCCGGTCGATAGCCGCGCCAGCGTCGAGGCGATGCGGCTGACCTCGTCGCTCAGCTGGCGGAGGCGCTCACTGCTCCGGTCCGAGGCGACGTCGGACAAGCGGTGCTCTCGATGCAGGCCCGACGTCGCGATCGCGAGCGCCGCACTGCGCTCGGCCTCATCCCCATCGATGACCAGCTCAACCGGCGTTCCCCCGATCTGGCAGAAGAGCAGATCGACCAGCTCCCGCGGAGCCGCGACCACCGCCGAATAGCGGCCGTCCGCCACGTCGCCGCCGACCTGCTGGAGCAACCGGTCCATCGGCGCGCCGCCGTCCTTCGACAGCTCTATCCAGACCGCCGATGCGGACGCCTGGAGCGCGATGCGATCCGCCGCGCCGTCCAGCGGGACGACAGCGCCGATGCGCGAGCCGGTCGCCTCGACTGTTCTGGCAGCATTCTGAAGCGCGGCGTCGCTGTCGCCTGCGATCAGGACCGGCGCAGCGCCGGCATAGGATTGCTTGGAAAACTCGCTCGTGTACGCATCCATGAGACACCTGGTTTCAAATCGGTACCGAGCAGAACGGTGTTAGCCCGCAAATCGGAGCAAAGTCAGCCCAAAACTGAGTCCAAAACGGACCATTCTGCAAGGCACCCGCAATCGATGATGCATATCTGCAGCACTGCGGGGGTACGCGAGTGAAGGCGTCAAACAGGACGGTGTCGGGGGCGGCACGGGCACAATGGCTATCGGAATTGAGCCGGGCAATCGACGAGGCGCAGTGGCTCGCCTGGCGCATCGGCGTGGTCGAAGGCCGCAACGCGCTTGCGCTGGAGCTTTACGTCCAGCTTGAGCTGGTAAGGGCGGAGGTGGAAGCGCTTCGAGGCCGCGACTTGAGGACCCTTCGCCACCCGCCAAGCTCAGCGTTTCCGCCGGCAGGCGACCCGCTACACGCCTTGCGGGATCTCGCCGCCTCCGGAGAAGGGCTCGAGGAATGAGCCGATCGGAACCGCCTTCCAGCCGCCGGTCGCTACGAACCCGCGATTGAGGAAGGCGCGCTTGCCGTACGCCAGCGGTTCCCCATCTGGCCCGTCGACGCGGCCACCAGCGGCGAGCAGCACCGCGTGGCCCGCCGCAGTATCCCACTCGCTGGTCGGCGAAAGCCGCGGATAGATGTCCGCGCGCCCTTCCGCGACGATGCAGAACTTCAGCGATGAGCCGATGGCGACATACCCGCAATCCTTCGCGGCCTCACACAGGTAGTCGGCCGTCGGCTGGTTGAAGTGCGACTTGGACGCGACCGCCACGAGTTCGGTCTTGGGCGTTCTTGTATGGATCGGGATGCGCCCGCTGGCATCCTCAAGCCAGGCGCCCTCGCCCACCAGCCCAGCATGAAGCCGCTGCGTCGCCGGAGCGAAGACGGCACCCAAGTGCGGCGTTCCATCGACGATCAGCCCGATGTTCACCGTATAGTCGTCACCACCGCGCACGAACTCCTTGGTGCCATCGAGCGGGTCGACCAGGAAGTAGGTGTCGCCGTGCGCCGGGATGCGGCCGGCGGCGACCTCTTCCTCGGCGATCGCCGGAACGCCCGGGGCCGCCCGAGCGAGCGCCGCGAGGATGATCAGCTCGGCCGCGCGGTCCGCTTCGGTGACGGGCGAACTATCCTGCTTGTGCTCGACGTCGAAGCCACGGCGGACGATCTCGAGGATCGCCTCGCCGGCTTCGCGCGCCGCTACCGCAATGTCTTCAAGGAGACGCGCGTAATCACTCAACGAGGAGCCATCCTGATCCCGCCGTCGAGGCGGATCGATTCCGCGTTCAGATATGGTGTCTCGACGATGAAGGCAGCCAGGTCGGCATATTCCTCGGCCTTGCCGAGCCGCTTCGGGAACGGAACCTGCGCGCCCAGCGCGTCCTGCACGTTCGGCGGCATCATCGCGACCATCGGCGTCTTGAACACGCCCGGAAGGATGGTGTTCACGCGGATGCCGTCGTTCATCAGGTCGCGGGCGATGGGCAGCGCCATGGCCAGAACGCCGCCCTTCGAAGCCGAATAAGCTGCCTGACCGATCTGCCCGTCCTCGGCCGCCACCGACGCCGTGTTGATGATGCAACCGCGCTCGCCGTCCTCCAGCGGGTCGAGATTGACCATGCCGAAGGCAGAATGGGCGATGCAGCGGAACGTGCCGATCAGGTTGATCTGAATGGCCAGCTCGAACTGCACCATCGGATAGAACTTCGGCTCCTTGGTTTCCTTGTCGCGGCCGACGGTCTTGGCGGCATTGGCGACGCCAGCGCAGTTGACCAGCACGCGTTCTTGTCCGTGTGCTTCCCGAGCCTTCGCAAAGGCCGCCGCGACTTTCTCGTCGGAGGTCACGTCGACCTCGCAGAAGACCCCGCCGATCTCGGAAGCGACCTTTTCGCCTTTCTCGATATCACGGTCGAACACGGCGACCTTCGCGCCGCGCCGTGCAAGCTCACGAGCCGTCGCCTCGCCGAGGCCCGAAGCGCCGCCGGTAACGACCGCGGCAATGCCGTCTATCTTCATTTCATCTCCCTGGGTTCGATCCGGGCGAGGACGGCGCCCTCGCTCACCTGCGCGCCGGACGCAGCGCTCAATTCCGCGACCGTACCGTCGAACGGCGCGGTCAATCCATGCTCCATTTTCATGGCTTCCAGCGTTAGCAAACGTTGCCCTTTCGCAACCGTTTCGCCTTGCGCAACCTCCACCGCCGTGACCTTCCCGGGCATGGGCGCGGCGATTTCACCGTCATGAACGCCGTGCCCGCTCACGCTCCCGCGCGCTGCAAGCTCGAACTCGTAGGCATTACCCTCAAAGAAGGCGACCACTCGCTCATCGTCGCGGAATCCCGACACTGCGGCGAACTCACCCTCGTCTGGTGACGAAGTATGGAACTCGCCTTGGCGGCCGAGCGCCACCTTCGTCTGGGCGGCCGCATTGAGACGGAAGCCAACCAGCCCTGCGAGGGCCTCCTCATCTTCGTCCACAGCCAGCGCGATGGCGGCAGCGCCGCGGCGGATCGCATCGTCAGGCTCGGGATCCGGGACCAGCTCGTCCAGATGCCGTTCGATGAAACCGGTGTCGATCTCGCCTCGCCCAAACTCCGGCTGAAGCACGGCGTTGAACAGGAAGCCGGCATTGGTCCGGACGGGCCAGACCTCGACTTCGTCCAGAATGGCGGCGAGCTCGCAGATCGCTTCCTCGCGATCTTCGCCCCGAGCGACGAGCTTGGCGATCATCGGATCGTAGTAAGGCGATATGGCGTCGCCCTCCTCGACCCCGGTCTCGATGCGACCTTCGTCGCCGAGGTCGAAATGGTCGAGCGGGCCGACGCTCGGCAGGAAACCCTTGGCAGGATCTTCCGCGTAGAGTCTCGCCTCGATCGCCCAGCCGTCGATCGACAGCTCGTCCTGCCGCCTGGGTAGCGGCTCGCCCGACGCAACGCGAAGCTGCCATTCGACCAGGTCCTGCCCGGTAATCTCCTCGGTGACGGGATGCTCGACCTGCAGGCGCGTGTTCATTTCCATGAACCAGATGCGGTCGGCGCGGAGGCCCTCGCTCGCGTCGGCGATGAACTCGATCGTCCCCGCGCCTTCGTAGTTCACGGCCTTGGCCGCGCGCACAGCCGCCGAGCAGACCGCCTCGCGCGTCGCCTCGTCCATGCCGGGCGCAGGCGCTTCCTCGATCACCTTCTGGTGGCGGCGCTGAAGCGAGCAGTCGCGCTCGAACAGGTGGACGACATTGCCGTGGCTGTCGCCGAACACCTGGACCTCGATGTGGCGCGGCGAGAGGATATATTTCTCAATGAGCACGCGGTCGTCGCCGAATGAGCTCGCGGCCTCACGCTTGCAGCTTTCGAGCGCGTCGTCGAAGTCCTTGCCCGCATCAACGCGGCGCATGCCCTTGCCGCCACCGCCCGCGACCGCCTTGATCAGCACCGGGTAGCCGATCGCGTCGGCCTCCTTCTTGAGCCGCTTCGGGTCCTGGTCCTCGCCGAGATAGCCCGGTGTCACCGGCACACCGGCGTTAGCCATGAGCTTCTTGGCGGCGTCCTTCAGGCCCATGGCGCGGATGCTATGCGGCTTCGGCCCGACCCAGATGAGTCCAGCGTCGATCACCGCCTGGGCGAAGTCGGCGTTCTCCGAGAGGAAACCGTAGCCGGGGTGAATCGCCTCAGCGCCGGTCGCCTTGGCAGCCTCGATGATCTTCTCGCCGACCAGGTAGCTCTCACGCGCTGGCGAAGGGCCAATATGCACCGCCTCGTCCGCCATTCGAACGTGCAATGCCTTGGCGTCGGCGTCCGAATAGACCGCGACCGTGCGGATCCCGAGTTCGCGCGCCGTGCGGATCACCCGGCAGGCGATCTCGCCACGGTTGGCGATCAGCAGTGATTTCATCAGTCCGCGAGGCAGCGCCCACTCTCCTCTTTGGCGGTCGCGCCGACGGCGGCGCAGTAGATGGCCTCTTCCACTTCCTCAGCGGTCGGGATGCGGGCCGCGCCCTCGGTCGTTACGAAGGGATATTCCAGCCGGAGCCGCTGCGGATCATAGCTGAGGATCGCGATGTTCCCCTCCGGCGCATTTTCGAGGTGCAGCACACCTGGCGCGGCCATGTTCTTGAGAAGGCCCTTGCTGCACGCCTGCGCGAAGCCCGCGCGAACGCTGGCCTCCAGGCTCGCAAGCTCGCTCGACCGGGCCGCGAAATGCTCCCCGAGCGAGGCGCCTTCGGTCACGACCTTCGGATCAACGCAGGCTTGCGGCGCTGCTGCAGCGAGGAGGGCAGCAACAAGGATCATTCAGCCGCCACCCGCATCGGCTCTTCGGCCTCCATCGGCTTCAGCCCCAGCTTGGCGAACAGCGCCGCATCCTTGTCGTCGCCGGCGTTTGGCGTCGTCAGCAGCCGATCGCCGGTGAAGATGCTGTTCGCGCCGGCGAGGAAGCAGAGCGCCTGCGTGCTCTCCGACATGCTCTCGCGGCCGGCCGACAGGCGGACCATCGAACGCGGCATGGCGATTCGCGCGACGGCGACGGTGCGGACGAACTCGATGTCGTCGATCGGCTTCTCGTCGCCCCACATGTCGCCGAGCACCGTGCCCTTCACGGGCACCAGCGCATTGACCGGGACGCTCTCCGGATGGCGCGGAAGCGTCGCAAGCGCATGGATGAAGCCGACGCGGTCCTCGCGGGTCTCGCCCATGCCGACGATCCCGCCGCAGCAGACCGCCATCCCCGCCCTGCGCACCTCCTCCAGCGTATCGAGCCGCTCCTGGAACGTCCGCGTGGTGATGATGTCGCCGTAATGCTCGGGCGAGGTATCGATGTTGTGGTTGTAATAGTCGAGGCCCGCGTCCTTAAGCGCCCGAGCCTGATCGCCGGTCAGCATGCCGAGCGTCATGCAAGTCTCGAGGCCCATCGCCTTCACCTCGCTGACCATCTCGAGCAGCGCAGGCATGTCGCGGTCCTTCGGCTCACGCCAGGCCGCGCCCATGCAGAAGCGCTGCGACCCATGCGCCTTGGTTTCGCGAGCGGCGGCAATCACGGCGTCGACGTCCATCAGCTTCTCGGCCTTGAGCCCCGTGCTGGCATGCGCCGACTGCGAACAATAGCCGCAGTCCTCCGGACAGCCGCCGGTCTTGATCGACAGCAGGGTGCACAGCTGCACCTCGCCCATCGCGTGATGATGCCGATGGACGTCGGCAGCGCGGAACACGAGCTCCGTGAAGGACAAGTCGAAAAGCTCCGCGATCTCGGCGCGGGTCCAGTCGTTGCGCGTCATTGTGCCGGACAGCCTGTGGTTCGGGATGAGAACGTCAGATTCATGATCTTCCAGGTGCCGTTTTCACGGACAAGATCGAAATGGTCGTAGCCGCAATTGCTGACCCTGCCGCCGACGCGAACGACGAATGGAGCCCAAACCATTGCGATGTCGCCGTCGATCTCAATCGCAGGATCGCTGATCCGCTCCTGGAACCCCTGGCCCGGCTTCAGGCGCTCGGCGAATTGCGTCCAGGATTGCTGGCGAAGTCCACCACCGCTCGGAAGTGTTCCTACCGCCGTTACACGCCCGTCGGGATAAACCTGTCTTAGCATCGCTGGCGCATCCCCCGCTTGAAAGGCGGCGAAGGCGGCGTTGATCGGCGCCAGGACCGCGGCTGTTTCATCTACGGGCGGGGGCAATGCTGCGGCGGGCGGCAAGGCCTGCGCAGAGACCATCATCACCAAGGGAATGAAAGACATCGCCATCACATCCTGAACACGCCGAACTGCGGTCGGTCCGGAATAGGCGCGTTCAGGCATGCGGCAAACGCCAACCCAAGCACATCGCGCGTCTGCGCGGGGTCGATGATCCCGTCATCCCACAGTCGCGACGTCGCGTGCCACGGATTGCCCTGCGCCTCGTAATCGTCGCGGATCGGTTGCTTGAAGGCCTCGGCCTGCTCCGGCGTCCATTTGCCGGCGTCGCGGTGGACGGTTGCCAGCACGCTCGCGGCCTGCTCGCCACCCATCACGCTGATGCGCGAGTTGGGCCAGGTGAAGAGGAAGCGCGGCGAATAAGCGCGGCCGCTCATGCCGTAATTGCCCGCGCCGAAGCTTCCGCCGATCAGGACGGTGATCTTCGGCACGCTCGCGGTGGCGACGGCGGTGACCAGCTTGGCGCCATGCTTCGCAATGCCTTCCGCCTCATATTTCCCGCCGACCATGAAGCCGCTGACGTTCTGCAGGAACAGCAAGGGCGTGCGCCTCTGGCAGGCAAGCTCGATGAAGTGCGCACCCTTCACCGCGCTCTCGCTGAACAATATGCCGTTGTTGGCGAGGATCGCGACCGGCATGCCCCAGATGTGTGCGAACCCGCAGACGAGGGTCGAGCCGTAGAGCGGCTTGAACTCGTGGAACTCGGACCCGTCGACGATGCGCGCGATCACCTCGTGAACGTCGTAAGGCGCGCGCACGTCATCGGGGATAACGCCGTACAATTCCTCCGGGTCGTAGGCGGGGGGACGCGGCTCGCGGAGCTCGATGCCCGCCCCCGCCTCCGCCTGCAGCGTCGAAACGATGTCGCGGACGATGGTCAGCGCATGCTCGTCACTGTCGGCGAGATGATCGACGACGCCCGACTTGCGCGCATGGAGATCGCCGCCGCCCAGGTCCTCGGCACTGATCTCCTCGCCGGTCGCGGCCTTCACCAATGGCGGGCCGCCGAGAAAGATCGTGCCCTGGTTGCGGACAATCACGCTCTCGTCGCTCATTGCGGGGACGTAGGCGCCGCCCGCGGTGCAGCTGCCCATGACGCAGGCGATCTGGGCGATGCCCTTCGAGCTCATCTGCGCCTGGTTGAAGAAGATGCGGCCGAAATGGTCGCGGTCGGGGAAGACCTCCGCCTGGTGCGGCAGGTTCGCTCCACCGCTGTCGACGAGATAGACGCACGGCAGCCGGTTCTCGAGCGCGATCTCCTGAGCGCGAAGGTGCTTCTTCACGGTCAGCGGATAGTAGGTGCCGCCCTTCACCGTGGCGTCATTGCAGACGATCATCACCTGCTTGCCAGACACTCGGCCGATGCCGGCGATCATGCCCGCGCCGGGCACCTCGTGATGATACATGTCGAAGGCTGCGAGCTGGCCGATCTCGAGAAACGGCGAGCCCGGGTCGAGCAGCCGCTCCACTCGCTCGCGGGGCAGCAATTTGCCGCGCTCCACATGCCGTTTCCGGTGCTTTTCAGGGCCGCCTTTGGCTGCTTCGGCGACATCCGCGCGCAACTTGTCGACCAGCGCGCGATTATGCCGGGACCGCGCGCGAAAATCGTCGCTGTCCGGGCTGATACTCGTCTGAAGCCTGGGTGCGCTCATGCCTCCGCCTAGCTGGTGCCGAAGCGCTTGGCAAAACCCCTCGAAAGGGCTGGGATGGCGTCGGCGAGCATGACGCACGTGCTGCCCATCATCAGTCGATCAGCGCGTAGGCGCGAACGGGAAACGTCCCCATGCCCTGCACCTTGGGAGGGGCGGCCGTGAACCGGAAACCATGGTCGGGCAGCGCACCGAGGCCGGTCATGTGCTCGCAGATTGGAATGCCCGCTCCAAGCAAAGCCGTGTGGACCGGGCGGGTTCTCACCCGCGTGTCGTCGATGTTGTGGCTGTCGATCCCGACCATTGCCACACCGTCCGCAACCAACTGCCGCGCCGCCTTTTCGGTGAGGAACGAATGATCGTGGTAATATTGGCCGCTACCCCAATGCCGGTCCCAGCCGGTAGCGATCAGCACCGCCTTGCCGCGAACCTCCAGGCCCTCGAATGCGGAAACGTCGACTGCAAGGCCGGCTTCGAACGGCTGCCGCACGACCAAAGCGGGCCGGTCGGCAAAGGCCTCTATCTCAACCTGGCTCAGGTCCTTGCCGTGAGCGAAGCGATGGGACGGGACATCGACATAGGTGCCTGTGTTGGCCACCATGTCGATGCGCCCGATCTGGAAGGTCGAGCCGTCGTCGTAGTTCGCGGCGGATTGCTCGCGCGAGATGAAGTCGCAGATGTGAGGGCCCGGCAAGCCCTTGTAGGTCACCATGCCTTCGGTGATGACATGGCTCAGATCGATCAGTCGCGTCGGCCGGTCCTCCATGGCCCCACTCCCGATGTTATGCCCCGATCAGTTCCCGACCGATGAGCATCCGCCGGATCTCGTTGGTCCCGGCGCCGATGTCGAGAAGCTTGGCGTCGCGGTAGTAGCGCTCGACCGGCCAGTCCTTGGTGTAGCCGGCACCGCCCAGCGCCTGGACCGCCTCATTGGCGACCTTCACGGCATTCTCCGACGCCAGCAGGATCGCTCCGGCCGCATCGTGGCGCGTGGTTTTCCCCGCGTCACACGCCTTCGCGACCTGGTAGACGTAGGCCCGGGCCGAGTTCAGCGCGACGTACATGTCGGCGATCTTTGCCTGCATCAGCTGGAAGCTGCCGATCGGCTTTCCGAACTGCTTGCGCTCGCGCACGTAGGGCAGGACGACGTCGAGGCAGGCCTGCATGATGCCGATCTGGAGGCCGGCGAGAACCGTGCGCTCATAGTCGAGGCCGCTCATCAGCACCTCGACGCCCTTGTTCTCCTCGCCCAGCACGTTCTCCGGCGGGACGAAGCAATCGTCGAAAACCAGCTCTGCCGTCGGCGAGCCCCGGATGCCGAGCTTGTCCACTTTCTGGCCGATGGAGAAACCCTCCATGTCCTTCTCGATCATGAAGGCGGTGATGCCCCTGCTGCCCTCGCCGGTCTTGCCGTAGACGACCAAAGTGTCGGCCTCGGAGCCGTTGGTGATCCAGAACTTGGTGCCGTTCAGGCGGTAACCGTTGCCAACCTTCTCCGCCTTCAGCTTCATTCCGACGACGTCACTGCCCGCGCCGGCCTCGCTCATGGCGAGAGCCCCGACATGCTCGCCGCTGATCAGCTTGGGGAGATATTTCTTCTTCTGCTCCGGGTTCGCCCAGCGGCGGATCTGGTTGACGCAGAGGTTGGAGTGCGCGCCGTAGCTGAGGCCGACGGACGCCGACGCCCGCGCCACCTCTTCCTGCGCGACGACATGCTCGAGATAGCCGAGGCCGAGCCCGCCATCCTCTTCGGCAACGGTGATGCCATGCAACCCAAGCTCGCCCATCGGCTGCCAGAGATGCCGCGGGAACTCGTCCTTTTCGTCGATTTCCGCCGCGATCGGGGCGATCTTGTCGGTCGCGAAGCGCTGGGTGGTTTCACGGATTGTGTCGGCCATCTCGCCGAGCTGAAAATCGAAGGGCGCGTCGGACATCTGAAGCCTTTCCAGTTGAACGCGCGCCTAGCACCGGCATTGCCGTTTGAACAAGCAAGCCTGCGGTCTTATGTGCACTGCAACAATCCGACTCCGGAGCTGAACGATGGCCACCATTGCTGAAGACCCAACTGTCATCCTTTCGATCGCCCGCACTCCGATGGGCTCGATGCAGGGCGCCCTCGCCGA
>DASUVP010000241.1:0-9374 GCA_036378895.1 Sphingomicrobium sp. | reverse complement strand
GCCGCTAAGGCTTTTGATTGCAGATGACGAACCCCTGGCAGCCGAAAGGCTCCAGCTTCTGCTTGCCCAGATTCCCGACGTCGACCTGGTCGGCACCGCCAGCGACGGCGAAGGCGCCGTGCGCATGGCCGACGCTCTGAGTCCGGACCTCCTGCTCCTCGACATCGAAATGCCGGGGCTAGACGGGATCGACGTCGCTCGAGCGCTCGCAAGCAGAAAGCCGTCGGCGGCGGTCGTCTTCATCACCGCCTTCGACCAGTTCGCGGTCGCCGCGTTCGAGGTCGAAGCCGTCGATTACCTGATGAAGCCGGTCACGCCGGAGCGCCTGAAGCGGGCGCTGAAGCGTGCGCGCGACCACCTTCATCGCCGCGAGAAGGCGCCGCCCAAGCCGGCTTCGTCCTCGCCTTATCTCGAGGAATTCTGGGCGTCGGACCTGTCCGGCCTCGTCCGAATCGCGGCGCGCGATGTCGACCGTGTCTCGGCGGAGCGCGACTATATGCGGCTGCACGTCGGCCGCCGCAGCTGGCTGATCCACCATTCGATGAATGCGCTGGAAGAAGGCCTCGACCCGGAATTGTTCGTCCGGCTCCATCGCTCGGCGATCGTGCGCAAGGACTTCATCGCCGGCTTCACCCGTAACCCGTCGGGCCGCTGGATCGCCCGCCTCGGAGACGGGGTCGAGCAGCCGGTCGGCCGCCTTTACACGGACAAGGTCCGCACGATCGCCAAGCGCTGACGCATGCGTCCGGCCGCCGGCCTGAGGAGGCGCCGGCGACCGGACGTCTTGCTGTGGGATGCCGACGCCTAGGCGTTCAGCTTGGTCACCGAAGCAGCAGCGGTAGGCGCCTCTTGCTTCGAAACCTCTCTCGTTTGCCCCTGAGTCACCGTCGGCAGCACGAGACCGGCCGAGGCGACGGAGGCTGCGATCACAATCACGAACTTCATCGTCTCGCTCCTTTTTGATGCGACACGGCGACCTCATCGGGGAAGTCGAGGGGTGTGTGATCACCGCGTCGCAGGGTCCGGCTACGGGAAGGCCCCGCCGAAGTCGCCAAGGGCTCGACCAGCGCCGCTTCATGGTCTGCGACCGGCTACAGATGTCGACGAAGGGCGTTCGTCGGGCGGCGGTTCGACGAACGGCTAACCGGTGTTAGCGGCTGTTTCGCGTTCGACGCCGCGATCGACGGCCGTGGTGATCGCCACGTCCATGCTCACGTTCCCGAGCGTCCGGAAGATATCCGGCACCATCTCCACCGCGACCAGCAAGGCCAGCGGAGCGATGGGAACTCCGAGCGCCATGGCGATGGGCGCGATCGAACTGATGAAGCTGACCTCGCCCGGCAGGCTGATCGCCCCGTAGCTCATCACCGCCCCGACCGCGGTCGCGGCGATGATCTGCGTCATCGTCGGCTCGTAGCCGAGCCAGTGGGCGACATAGAAGGCGACCGCCGTGTTCATCGCGGGGCCGGTCGCCCGGAACAGCGCGACCGACAGCGGAAGGGTCACGTCCGCCACCTGGTCGCGAACGCCGATCACGCGCGCCGCGGCGAGCATCGCCGGAAGCGAGGCAAGCGACGACCGAGTCGAGATGGCGACGCTCTGCGGTGCGATCATCGCCTTGCCGAACCTGCCGATCCCGGCCCGTCCCCAGATCGCGGCGATCGGATAGGCCCACAGGGTCACCAGGATTCCGATGACCGAGATCAGGATGATGTAGTGCCCCAGCCCGGCGAACGCTGCGCCGCCGGCGCTTGCGCCTACGCTGAAAGCCAACGCAAGAACGCCGAGCGGAGCAACCCACAGCACCCAGGCGATGATGATCAGCAAGGCGTCCGCGATCGCCTCGAAAAGGCCGGTCAGGGTCCGTCGCCGATCGCCGTCGATGCGCGTGATCGCCAGCGCGAAGAACATCGCGAACACGACCAGCGGAAGCACCTCGCCCTCGGCCGCTGCCGAGATGACATTGTCCGGAACGATGCCCTTGAAGAAATCGGCGACGCTCGGCATCGGGCCGGTTGCCGTCGATTGGTCGAGCCCGGCCAGCCCGGCCTGCATCGCCTGCGCCTGCGCCTGCGGCAGCGGGAACATCCCCGTGAGGAATTCGACCATCGCCGCGCCGAAGATCGCGGACGCTGTGCAGAGGATAACGATCCAAAGCACCGTCCTGCCGGCGATCCTTCCGGCCCGCGCCGCCTCGGCGCCCTTGGCGATGCCGATGACGAGCAGCGCAACCACCAGCGGGATGACCGTCATCTTCAGCGCGTTGAGCCACAGGCCGCCGATGAAGTTCGCAACCTGCAGCGCCGGCTCGCGCAAGCCGTCGCCAAGCGATTGCGCCCCTACGCCGGCGAGCAAGCCGAGGACGAGCGCGATCAGGACGCGATAGGCGCTTCCGCCGCTTACGCTAGTTGCGGCGGCCTCCTCGGCATCCTTGGTCATTGCGGCTTCCGGAAGCGGAACATGAAGCGATCGGTCTTCCCGCGGATCTTTTCGTCGAAGACGAGCAGCAAATGATCGTCCGCCGGGTTGCGCAGAAGGTCGCTGCTTTCCTCAAGGACAAAGCCCGCCTTCTCGAAGTCGGCGCGGACGATGGCCGGGTCGATCCGATGGAGCTTGTCGACCACCTGTCTTGTGTCCCCGCCCGGCGCCGCGACATGATCGATGATCCCGATGACCGCACCCGGCTTCATCGCGTCGAACAGCAGCTTGAGCCACGCCTGCGGCTCCATCCGCTCGATCTTCCGCTCGGCGCTTTCCCAATACACGTCATGATAATCGAGGTTCATGATCATGAAGTCGTACTGGTTGGTGCCGATCAGCGGCCTCTCGAACCGGCTCGACAGCAGAACGACGTTCGGCTGCCTCGCGGTGAACTCGGCAAAGTCCGCGCGGCGCTTGTCGTTGAGGAACTGCACCGGCTGCCACACGACGACCGAGCCGGTCGGACCAACCGCCGGAGCGATGATTTCCGCCCAATATTTGTTGGCGCCGAACATATCGATGACGCGCATGCCCTGCTCGAGCTTGAGGAATGCGAGCACGTCGGCGGGCTTGCGGCCCTCGTCGAGCTTCACATTGTCGGGAGTCCGCGCGGAAACGTTCGCAACCGCCGCCGCGACGTCCGCGGGGGCTGCCATCAAAGCGCTGGGGCAAGCCACCGCAAGCGCCGCAGCCACTACCAACCGAAGTCCGTGCATGCGCCCCTCCTTTGGTTCCAAGGCCGCAGCTGTAAGCCACAGTCAATCGCCTTGCGCCAGACGCATTTCGACGAGCGCGGACTGGGCGAGCCCCGTTCGATCAGCTTCGCGGGTAAGCGGCCCCCTTCCAGCCAGCCGCTAGCGGCGGATTTTCCAGCTTATCCGCTGATTGTAGATGCTCCGCGCGGGCTTACCGTCCTTGTCCAGGGCCGGCCTGAACGTCGCCCGGTTCTGGAGGATGTAGCAGCTCATCTGGTCGAGCCTGGCCGCGCCGGTCGAGCTGTCGATGCTGCAGTCCATCACCTTTCCGGTGGCGTCCACCAGCAAGCTCAACGACACCGTGCCCTGGTTGTCGTCGCGAACCGCGGCCCGCGGATAGTCACGGGGCGAGTAAAGGTCCGCCAGGCGCCTGAGCGGCCGGGCCTCCTGGCGAATGCGGTCCGTCCGGTCGGCGTTCCAGAATTCGAGCAAGGCGACGCGGCACTTCTCGAGCGCGCCCAGAAGCGGCGGCACGTCGCTCAAGGCAAAGCTGTAGTCAGAGCCGGCGCTGGCAATCGAGATCGTCTTCGCATTCTGCTGCGCTTTGACGTCCGCCATCGGAAGGTTGATCGAACGGACGGTCCTTTGCCCGCCGGAATATTTAAGGGCAGTGGTTTCGATCCGCGGCTGGCCGTCGAACTGGACGGATGCTTCCAGCTGCCTGGCGGGCTCCGTCGAGGCGCCCGCGCTGATCAGCAGAAGCCGGATCGACCCGCCGTAGGGCGAGGGTTTAAGGACGAGGAGGATCGGCTTGTCGTCGGTGCCATAGTTGCGCGTCGCCGTGCACTGCGCCTCGTCATAATCGACGTGCCATTTCGAATTGGGCTGGAGCGGAGCGGCGGTCGCCGACTGGGCAATGGATGCGACGATCAAACCAAACAACGCACAGAACCGGCCGGACATCGACCCCCCAAGAAAACTCCCCGAGCGCCGCTGTTGTAACGCAAGCTCGTGCCGTTGCCAGTCCTTCGGCAGACCGAAAGCGAATTACGGCTGCTCGCCGCAAAATTTCTTCGTCCGGCGCATCGACCACGTCATTCGCGCGTTCTTTCAGCAGCTTACCCCTAGACCAACGGAGACACGCGAATGGACAACAACGACCAGATCAGCACCCTCAACGGTCTGATCGAGACGACCCTCGACAGCATCACGGGCTATGAGGATTCGGCTCAGAACATCGACAATGAGCGCCTCCGCGAGATCTTCCGCCAGCGCGCCAACGAGCGCCAGCAGGTCGTCAGCGACCTCCGCGAAGCAGTCCGCCGCCTGGGCGGAGAGCCCGAAGAGTCCGGCTCCTTGCTCGGCAAGGCCCACCAGCGCTTCGAGGATCTGAAGGCCGCGATCACAGGCCGCGACGAAAAGGCGATCATCAACGAAGTCGAGCGCGGCGAGGATTATCTCAAGGCGAAGTTCGAAGGGGCTCTGAACAGCGAAGACCTGGGCGCGGAGGCCCGCCAGGTCGTCGAGCGCGCGTACCAGTCCGTCCGTGCCGGCCACGACCAGATCAGCCAGCTCAAGCACGGCATGGAATCCAGCGCTTAAATCCCGACCGATCTTCCGGGATTCGCGGGCGGCGGCGCTTTCAGGCGTCGCCGCTTTTTCTCATGCCCCGAACAATAGCTTGATGTAGTTGCGATACTGGCGCGTCTGCTTGCCCATCAGGCTTTCGTCGCGCAGCGCCTTCGACTGGATGATCGCGCCCTCGACGACCACGTTCAGCAGGTCCGCAAGCTCCTCCACTTCTACCGCAATTCGTGGAGCGTTGTTCTCGACAATCTCCTCGAGCCAGCGCACGAAGCGCGCCCGCATCTTGCGCAGATAATTGACGTTCATCTGCCGCACTTCGGCGTCGAACATCCGCTCCTGATAAGTCACCGTCGCGACCATGCACCCGGGATGGAGCGCGTTCATGTCGTCCATCATCTGCGCATAGATGTTGAGGAAGATGAGGAAGCTCTGCAGCGGATCGTCGCTGAGCTCGCGCGCCCTCGCCTCCAGCGTCTCCATGATCCCATCGTCTTCCGCGAGGAAGCGCTCGAAGAGCTGCCGGGCAAGGTCGTTCTTGTCGCGGAAGTGGTAGAAGAATCCGCTCTTGGTGATCCCCGCGGCCTCGACGAGCTCTTCGATCGACGTCGCGGCGAAGCCCTTCTCGACGATCGACTGGTAGGCGAGGTCCATGATGCGCTCGCGCGTCCGCTCGCCCTTCGTCTGGGCGCCGGACTCCAACTGTACCGCGGGTCCAGTTTTCTCGATCAGCCTGTCCACCATCGCCGCTTTGCCCCTTGCGACATGAGTGCCAACTATCACGAAACGCAGCGAAATTCACTCCGCGGCAAAGAACCGACCGCGCTCCCGCTAGAGGTGCTATAAGCCTTCACGGTATTTGCGTCCCCACACAAAAACTCGGGGATCATGATGATTGGCTTGTACCATTACATAGCCGCGGGGCTGTTCGCGGGCTTCGCGCTTCTGGAACTGCTCTTGCGCGGGCGTAGCTTTCCCCCCGTCACTCACTGGCGGCTGAAGGGCACCGCCTTCATGCTGCTCTATTTTGCGCTGGCGACTTACGCGCCTTTGTTCTGGGACGGCTGGCTCGGCCAGTACCGGCTGTTCGCGGCCGACACGCTTCCGCTTTGGGCGCAGTTCGTCGGCGGATTCCTGGCGCTCGAGCTGGGGATCTACGCCTGGCATCGCACGATGCACAACACGCCCTTCCTGTGGCGCTGGTTCCACCAGATGCATCACAGCGCCGAGCGCGTGGACATCTGGGGATCGCTCTACTTCCACCCGTTCGACACTTTGGGCTTCACCTTCGTCGGAAGCCTGGCGCTGGTGCTCGGGTTCGGAGTGAGCGCGGAGGCCGCGATCCTCATCAACCTGCTGGCGACCTTCTACGGCATGTTCCAGCACGCGAACATCAGGACGCCGCACTGGCTCGGCTACATCATCCAGCGGCCGGAAAGCCATTCGTGCCACCACGAGCGCGGCGTGCATGCGCGCAATTATTCCGACCTTCCGATGTGGGACATGGTGTTCGGCACCTTCCACAATCCGAAGACGTTCGACGGCGAGGTCGGCTTCTACGACGGCAGCTCGAAGCGGGTCGGCGACCTGCTTCGCGGCCGCCTCATCGCCTGACCTGCATCAAATCTGGAGATTGAAATGAACCGCATTCGCATCGCGATTGCCTTGCTGGCGTGCGTCTTCCTCACCTTAAGCGCTCCCGCCGCTGCGCAGCCTTCCGTGAATCAGGCGAGCTGGACATCGCTCAAGAAGGAGGTCCGCCTTCCGAACGGCATCCGGCTCGCCTATGTCGAGGCCGGCGACCCCAAGGGCGAGCCGCTGCTCCTCCTCCATGGCTACACCGACAGCAGTCGCAGCTTTTCACCGATGGTGCCCTATCTCAGCCGCTACCGGCTTCTGATTCCGGACCAGCGCGGGCACGGCGCCTCGGACGCTCCCGAATGCTGCTACGGCTCGTCGCAGTTCGCCTACGATGCCAGGCTTTTCCTCGACGCGCTCGGCGTGAAGCGCGCCGCAGTCGCGGGCCATTCGCTCGGCTCGATGGTGGCGATCAGCCTTGCGGCCGACTACCCCGACCGCGTGTCGAAGATCGTCCTGATCGGCTCGACCGCGCTGGTGCCCGTGAAGCGCGGCGACTGGCTCTACGAAAATGCCGCGGCGGTGAAGGACAGGCTCGACCCGGCGACGCAGTTCGCCAAGGACTGGCATCCGGGCAACCAGCCGACTCCGGTCGATCCCGCTTTTGCGGAGGCGGTGAATGCCGACCTCTACCGCATTCCGGGCCATGTCTGGCGCGGCGTGATGCGCGAGCTTTCCTCGGTTCCGGTCGGCCGCCACGCCGCCGACGTGAAGGCGCCCGTGCTCGTGCTTTCGGGCGGCAAGGATCCGCTCTTTCCGGCGGAGCATCACCAGTCCCTGCTGAAGGCGTTCCCGCAGGCCAAGGCCCACGTCTTCCCCGAGCTCGGTCACAACCCGAACTGGGAGAAGCCTGAGCAGGTCGCCGCCGCGATGACCGCTTTCCTCGATTCAAAATAAGGACCTGAAGCCATGCGACAGCCCGATCGCCTCTTCCTCACCGACGGCGGAGTTGAGACCGACCTCATCTTCAACCGCGGGGTCGACCTGCCCTACTTCGCGTCCGTGCTGCTGCTGCGCACTGCCGACGGCGAGAAGGTGCTGGAAGATTACATCCGGCCCTACCTCGATCTGGCCCGCCGCTTCGGCACCGGCTTCGAATTCGTCACCGCAAGCTGGCGCGCGGGTCCGGACTGGGCAGCCCCGTTCGGACTCACCTCGGACGAACTCGATGGCCTTAATCGAAAGTCCGTCGAGCGGCTCCGCGCCCTCCAGTCGGAATATCGCGACGTGCCGACCATCCTCAGCGGCTGCGTCGGCCCCCGCGGCGATGGTTACGACCCAGGCCAGATTATGAGCGTCGAGGAGGCCCGCGACTATCACCGGCATCAAATCTCTACCCTAGCGAGCGCCGGCGCGGACAGGATCACGGCCCTGACGATGACCAACATCCCGGAAGCCATCGGGATCGCGGAGGCTGCGAAGGCCATCGGTATTCCGATAACGATCTCGTTCACCGTCGAAACCGACGGCCGCCTCCCGACGGGGGACTTGCTCGAGTCCGCCATCCGGGCAGTCGATGAAGCGACGGGCGCCTATCCCGACTATTTCATGATCAACTGCGCCCACCCCGATCATTTCACGGAAGTGCTCGCCGGCGGAGGCGAATGGACTCACCGCATCGGTGGACTCCGCGCCAATGCGTCCCGCTGCAGTCATGCGGAACTGGACGCCATGACCGAGCTCGACGACGGCAATCCGGCCGAGCTCGGACAGCTTTACCGTGGCATCCGGCAGCGCATGCCCTGGCTGAAGCTGCTGGGTGGCTGCTGCGGGACCGACCTGCGGCACGTCGCTGCGATCGCGGAGAGCTGCGTCGGCCAGAAGGAACCGTGCACCTGAAGCGGCCGTCGCGCGTTTAAGTTTTTTCGCGTCGTCAAAAGGAGGCGGCCGGTGCGCGCATCCTTCACTCTATTCCCGCTGATCCTCTGTGCGGCCGCCGCGGCAAGCCAGCCGGTTGCCGCACCGGTGCAGAGCATCGCCTTGTACAGCTACGGCTACAACCCGGACCCGATCGTGCTGACGGCCGGCAAGTCCGTCACGATGCAATTCGTCAACCGCTCAGGCGGCGGCCACGACTTCACCGCAAAGAAGTTCTTTCGGTCAGCGCGGATCATCTCCGGCAATGTCACGGATGGCGAAATCGACCTCGGCGGCGGCCGCTCGGCAAGCGTGACGCTCGTTCCGGCCAAAGGACGATACAAGGTCCATTGCGGGCGTCCGTTTCACAAGATGCTCGGCATGACGGGCGACATCGTCGTTCGCTGATCAGCTCCAGACGCTCAGCAATGGCTCTGCGCGAACGCCGCCTTCAACGCTGGACTGACGCGGCCAGATCAATCGTGGAGTAAAAGGTCAGAATCCCCGTCGCCTTAACGCTTGCCGGTTTCTTATCTTTTCCCACTGGCTTCCGAAAGACCTTCGGGAAGGCCTCGCAGGGTTTCGGCATCGGGTACTCACCTTCAGACCGGACCGTCATGCACTTCGCGAGCTTGCCGTCTGCGCCAATCTCCAAATGAAGCAGGGTCTGGAAAATCAGCTTCCCCGCAATCTTGCGTGACGGGATGTCCGACAGTTGCTCGCCGGGAATGAGCTTTTGCTCGAACACGACCGTCCCGGCTACGCCCTTGGCGGATTGGGAGGCAGCGAGCACCGGCAGTTCCCCGAAAATCTCCGCGCAGCCGTATTTAGCGTGGTCGGGATATTCTTCCCTCATTCGGTCCTTCAGAATCCCCTCGAACTCGAGCCGGCACGTGGCGACGCCTTTTGCGTCGAACTCCATCAGAGACCTGCTGGTCCAGAGCCCGACGGGCATTCCTTCGCCCTCCAGCCTCCATGTGATCTTGCGGCTGTAGGCGCTGACGACCGGTTTGCCGGCTTCATCGCGCGCCGGCGCGAACTGCGCGCGAAGCCAGAACAGTCTGCACGTCTGCAAATCGAGCGCTGCGGACCCTGACGATCCTTGGATCGTGCAGTCCG
>DASUVP010000240.1:0-3967 GCA_036378895.1 Sphingomicrobium sp. | reverse complement strand
ACAATGAGCTCGGGTTTCAGCACGGCCAGCTCGCGTTCAAGCCACCATTTGCACGCCTCGATCTCCGGGCGGTCGGGCTTCCTGTGGATGCGCTTCTTGCCGCGCGGCTCGAACTTGAAGTGCTTCACGGCATTGGTGACGTAGACTTCGGTCCGGGGAATCCCGGCCTTCTCCAGTGCCTCGTCGAAAATCTGGCCGGCGGGGCCGACGAACGGGCGGCCGGCGAGGTCCTCCTGGTCGCCGGGCTGCTCCCCGACGAACATGATGCTCGCGTCGAGCGGCCCTTCGCCGAAGACGGTTTGGGTGCCGTACTTGTAGAGGTCGCAACGCGTGCAGCCGCGCGCTTCCTTGAACAGGGCCTCCCATGAAGCGCGCAGGTTGCTGCCGGGCTCGATCCGGCGCTCGACGGCCAGCGCCTCCTTCCGGCCCTCGGCGGCGATCGCAGCCTCGCCCCGCGATTTCGCGATCATCTCGATCTCCCTTGCTCGCGCACCGGCAATCAGGGGCTGAACGAGCGAGGTCTCGGGCATGTTGCGCCAGTATTTCTTGGGCATCTCCTTCAGCATCGCGCCGACCTTCAGCCGCGCCGGGTTGAAGATGGACGCATAATAGGTCTTCCACATCGCCTCGAGCGGATCGCCGCCGGGCGCATCGGCGCGCGTCGCGCCGGGTCCTTCGCTGAGCGTCTCGCCGTCCCAGTGGATCGAAAGCTCGGCCGTCAGGATCGACCAGCGCATGTTGGTGAAGCGGCGCACGAAGAAGCCTGCAGTGTGGCGGACGATGTGATGATCGGGCTCGAAGAAGGCGACGAAGCGCTGCTTTCCGTCCGGCTGCTCGACTTCGCGGAAGCGGACGAAGGCGTGCATCTTGTGCACGTCGCGGCGAACTTCCTTGGCGAGCCGCTCGAGCCGGTGAAGCAGGGGATCGGCGCGATCCTCCATAGCGCCTCGGTTCGAGCGCAGCTTCCACAGCATCGCGTAAAGCAAGGCGAAGCGTTCCGGGTCGGAATGGCAGACCGCGCTCCTTGCGAGGTCGATGAAGGTGCGGGGAACGGCGAAGCTTGCGGCCTTAGGCTGCGGCGCTTCAGTGGCGAACAGATCGTCCGCCGCGCCGTCAACGCGCCATACAACCGCCTGTGGGGGCACGCCCGCCTCCGCCAGATCGCGGGCCGCATCTCGCCAACCCTCGAAGTCGTCCTCGGACGCCAAAGTAACGCGATGAGCGTCGATCATCGGGCCTTCGCGTAGCACGATCAGCCTGCGAAGAGCTCCAGTTGCTTCTGCTTCGGCGCGACCAGCGAACGGAGATCGGAGCGGTCGGTCAGCAAGGTCGGCCGCCAGTCGACCGTCGTGATGAACGGCCTGATTTTCCTGATCGAAAGCGTCAGGCGAGCGACATCGTCTAGCCGCAGCTTCCGCCAACGCCGGGACAGGAGGATACGATCGACCGCCTTCGTACCGAGCCCCGGGATGCGCAGAAGCTGCTCCTTCGACGCGCGGTTCACGTCCACTGGGAAGCCGTCGCGGAACTTGAGCGCCCAGGCGAGCTTCGGGTCGATGTCTAGCGGAAGCATCCCGTCCTTATCCGCCGCGCTTACGATCTCCGTCGGCTTGAACCCGTAAAAGCGCATCAGCCAGTCGGACTGGTAGAGCCGGTGCTCACGCATCAGCGGCGGCCGCTTGAGCGGCAGGACGGCGCTGGCGTCGGGGATCGGCGAAAAGGCGGAATAATAGACCCGGCGGAGGCGGAAGCGGTCGTAGAGCGTGCTTGCCCGGACGATGATGTCGCCGTCGTTCGCCGCATCGGCGCCGACGATCATTTGCGTCGACTGCCCGGCCGGAGCGAAGCGCGGCGCGGACTTGAGCTTTTTCGACGCATCCTCGCGGTCGTCGATCGCGGCACGCGTGTTGCGCATCGCCGTCTCGATACGGTTCCCGTCCTTCTCGGGAGCGAGGCGCCGCAGCCCTTCATCGGTCGGCAGCTCGACGTTGATCGAAACGCGGTCGGCGAAGAGGCCCGCTTGCCGGACCAGCTCCGGATCGGCGTCGGGGATCGTCTTCAGATGGATGTAGCCGCGAAAGTCGTGATCCTCGCGCAGCGACCGCGCAACTTCGACCAGCTGCTCCATCGTATAGTTCGACGAGCGGATGATGCCCGAGGAAAGGAACAGGCCTTCGATATAGTTGCGCTTGTAGAATTCGAGGGTGAGCCGGACGACTTCCTCGGCGGTGAAGCGCGCCCGGCGGACGTTCGAGCTCTTGCGGTTGATGCAATAGGCGCAATCGAAAATGCAGCTGTTGGTCAGCAGGATCTTCAGCAGCGAGATGCAGCGGCCGTCAGGGGCGTAGGCGTGGCAGATTCCCATGCCCTCGGTGGAGCCCAGCCCCGTTCCGCTGCGGCTGTCACGCTTCGTCGTGCCGGATGACGCGCAGGAGGCATCGTACTTCGCCGCGTCGGCGAGAATCGCGAGCTTCGACTGAAGATCGAGCTGAGGCATGCGTTCTCAATATGTTCTACAACTTCTCCTGTCCATACAGACGTTTAGCCGTAAGCGACGAGAAGGCTGTCGGTCAGGTGAGCGAGTCTGCGACCCGGTCCATGGGCGGCGGATTGATCTGCCGGAAGCGCGCTTCGACCAGGCTGAAGGCGCCAAACAGTGCAAGGCCCGCCGCGACGATCAGATTGACCGGGCTGTCCATCCAGCGCAGCGCGTCCTGCATCCCGCCGGCCTCGCCGGGATCGCCGCTCAGACCGGCGGAAATCAGGAAGACGGAAGTCACAAGAAAGATGATGGCGCGCGCCCCATAACCACCGCGGCCCATCCATTTCACCCAGTCTTGCTGCCGGATGTCAGGCCGGAGATGTTTGCAGAAATCGGCGCTGATGGCGCGTTTCGCCTGCCACAGGCCAGCGAGGAACAGGATGATCCCGCCGATCTCGACGAGGATCGTGCCACCGGGCAGGTTCATCACCGTTCCCGCCTGCTCCTGAGCGCCGCCGGAGCCGCCTCCATCGCCCTTGAGCAGGCGCCAGGCCTGCCAGGCGAGGAAGAGATAGATGATGCCGCTTGCACCTGCTCCCAAGCGGCCGAGCGCGCCCTTCTTGCCTTCGCCGTGCCCTTCACTGTCGAAGAGGGCATCCGTCACTCGCCAGAAACCGTAGGCGAGGAAACCGACGAGGATGATCATCAGCAAAGCGCGCTCTCCGCGCAGGTACTCGAGTGCTCCGGTGAGATCTTCCGCTCGACCGGTGCCGATCGCGAGCCAGGCGATGATCAGATAGAGGAATCCGCGCGCGGCAAAGCCAAGGCGCGTCAGCCAGACCAGACTCCGTTCGTGCGCCATCCGACTCTCCCGACCCGCGCTCAAACGGCGGTCGGGGCGCTCCGTTCCTCAGGCTGCTGCGGAAGCTTCCGCGTGATGAGCCATCCGCCGGGACATGAAGAGCTTGAACAGGACGAAGGCGAACAGGCCGACCACGGCCGTGGCGACGTGAAGCAGCCAGAAGGTCGGCGTGTCCCAGGAGGAATAGAGCTGTCCCACCTGGCCGACGATCTTGTTCGCTGCGAAGAAGGCCAAATAATAAAGTCCGATCACCGTGGCGTTGATCCGCTTCGGTGCGATCTTCGAAAATAGCGCGAGGCTGACGGGCAGGATGTGAGCGAAGCCGATGCTGTTGAGGAGGTGGAACATGAACGGCCAGAAAAGGCCGATCTTGCCGCCGTCAGGCTGCGTCAGCGCCGCCATGAACAGGCAGAGGCCGCCGGCGATCGTGAAGAAGCTGCCGATGATCATCTTGCCGAGCTCGTCGGGCTCGCGCCGCTTCGTCCCGTACCATTTGTAGAATAGGGCGACGGCGACCAGCATCCCGAAGCTTAGCGCCGCGTCCAGCGTGATCAGCCAGCTGGTCGGCAGCCTGGTGCCGGCGAATGTCAGCTGGAAATGCTGGTCTGCCCAGACCAGGTACG
>DASUVP010000239.1:0-3533 GCA_036378895.1 Sphingomicrobium sp. | reverse complement strand
TCTTGGAAAGCATGTGCACTTCGTCGATGATGTAGATTTTATAGCGCGCATTGACCGAGGCGTAGCGAACCGCATCGATGATCTCGCGGACGTCGTCCACACCCGTGTGTGATGCGGCGTCCATTTCGATCACATCGATGTGTCGCCCCTCCGCGATCGCTCGGCACTGCTCGCAGACGCCGCAGGGGTCGATCGTCGGTCCGCCCTGACCGTCCGGACCGACGCAGTTGAGCGCCTTCGCCACCAGCCGCGCCGTCGACGTCTTGCCCACGCCGCGAACGCCGGTGAGCAGGAAGGCGTGAGCGATCCGCCCCCGCTCGATCGCGTTGGCGAGCGTCTGCACCATCGCATCCTGCCCGATCAGCTCGGAGAAGTTCTGCGGGCGGTACTTGCGGGCGAGCACGCGATACGGTGAAGCGGCGGCGGCTGCTTGCGGCACTTCAGGCAAGTCGAGGCCAAGGCCAGGCGATTCGGGTTCGTCCATCAGCAATGGTTTAGGGGTGCTGGAGGGTCCGCGCCAAGGGTTGGAGGTGGGAGCCGGAACGACCCGAGACGAAATCGTTGTGGCTGCTTCCTTCCGGATCTGACCAGGTTGGCGACAGCCTCGTCCGCCCGACTCCCGCGGCGCATATGGTGGCTTGACGCGATTCGGGCAACCTCAGCCGTAGAGCCAGTTCTTCGCGCCGGCAGGAATGCGGACGCTCAGCGTTTCTATGTCCTTGGTCAGGATGATCTGGCATGCGAGCCGCGAAGTCCGGGTCGCGTGAGCTGCGAGGTCGAGCAGGTCTTCTTCCTCGTCGCTCGCCTTGGGCAGCTTCTCGAAATCGGCCTTGTCGACGATGACGTGACAGGTCGAACAGGCCATTACGCCTTCGCAGGCGCCCTCAAGCGGCTGCTTGGCCGCCCAGGCCACGTCGAGCAACCGCGACCCCGGCTTCGCCTCGACCTCCTTGTCCAGCGTGCCGTCGGCCTTGTGAAAACGGACCTTGATCACGCCGCGAGCCCTTGCTGAGCACGGGCGGCAGAGTCGATGCGGCGGACGGCGGAAACCAGTTCCTCCTCCGTCGTGTAGCGGCCGAAGCCGAGGCGGATCGACGATCGCGCCTCTCGGTCGCTGAGGCCGATCGCACGAAGCACGTGGCTAGGTCGCCCGGAGCCGCTCGCGCAAGCCGATCCGAGTGAGAAAGCGATGTCGCGCAGGTCGGTGATCAGGCGCGCGCCATCCAGGCCCTCGCGCCGGATGTTGAGGTTGCCGTGATAGCGCTGCTCAGTGCTGCCGTTGACGATCCAGCCCCCGCCAAGCTCCGCGACCGCAGCCGCCCGCAGTTGCTCCACTTGGGCTTGGTCGGCCGATCGACGGTCCGATGCCAGCCTTGCTGCAGCCCCGAAGCCGCCGCAAAGTGCAGGCGAGAGCGTTCCAGAGCGGAGACTCATCTCTTGCCCGCCGCCGTGGATGAAGGGTGCGGGTTCCGACCCCTCTCGCATCCACAGCGCGCCAACTCCCTTCGGCCCGTGGATCTTGTGCGCCGAGACAGCCACCAGGTCGGGTCCCTCAGGAACTGCTACACGTCCGAGGCCCTGCACTGCGTCGCACAGCACCAGCGCGCCGGCCTCATGCGCCAGCCGGGCAATCTCTTCGACCGGTTGGATCACTCCGATCTCGTTGTTGACCAGCATGACGGCGACGAGCGCGACGCTGTCGTCGAGCGCTACCTTGACGTCATCTAGGCTTACCAACCCGTCTCGCCCGACCGGGAGACGCGTGACGTCATTGCCCCTGCTCTCGAGCCATTCGCATGTGTCGAGAACCGCGGCATGCTCCGTTGCGACTGTGACAATGCGATTGCGGCCATTCGGCGCCTTCTCCATCGTCCCCTTCAGCGCCCAGTTCAGCGCTTCCGTCGCGCTTCCAGTGAAGGCCAGCCTGCCGCCGGGAAGGCCAATCGCCTGCTCTACCTGCTTACGCGCGACCTCGATCGCAGCCGCAGCTTCCCTCCCCCATCGCGAAGGAGAGTGTGGATTGGCGAATTTCTCCTCGATCCACGGCTCCATCGCCTCGGCGACTTCAGGAGCTACCGGCGTGGTCGCCTGATAGTCGAGGTAGATCATGCCGCCCTCGATCTTGCCCGGTCGCGAATCGCTCGCCACTCCGCGACGAAGCGATCGATGTCGGCCTCACTCGTGTCGGGGCCCAAGCTTACGCGGACGAAGCAGGATGCGAATTCCGCGGGCAGGCCCATGGCTTCGAGCACCAGGCTCGGCTTCATGCTCCCAGATGAGCAGGCGCTGCCGGCAGACACGGCAATCCCGGCCAGATCGAACTGGACCAGCTGGGAGGAGCTCGCGACGCCAGGCATGGCGTAGGACCCGATGGTCGCGATGCGCGGGCTCTCTCCGGCAATGACGACGCCGCCCTCTTCGACGATGCTCCGTTCGAGCCCGACACGCAGCTCGCCGAGCCGCTCCATGTCGTAGGGCCGTGCAGTCAGTGCAGCCGCAAAGCCCGCTGCGCTGGGAGCGTCCTGGGTGCCTCTGCGATAGCCTTTTTCCTGCCCTCCGACCGGCTCGAGCGTGCCCGGATTCTTGACGAGCAGAACACCCACACCAGGGGGTCCGCCGAGCTTGTGCGCGCAGGCAGCGATGAAATCCGCGTCGAGAAGCGGGATTTTTCCGGCGCTCTGGGCGCAGTCCGCGAGCAGGAGCGACCCGGCCTCGCGAACCAGCGGCGCGATCCGGTCGAGCGGCTGGATCACGCCTGTCTCATTGTTCACCTGCTGGATCGCAACCAGCGCGGGCCCTTCGGCAAGGGCCGCACGAAGATCACCCTCGTCAATCAATCCGTCCGCACCGACCCTGATGACCCTCGACCCCGCCCCCATCGCATACGGGACGATTGCATGTTCCGTCGAACCGTGAGCACGTCCCGGCACCCTGGCGCGGCTTGCGGCGATCTCGACCGCTTCGCTCGCTCCGGACGTGAAGATGATTTCGTAGCCCCATGCAAGGGCGTCGGCGATCTCCTTCCGGGCGCGTTCGAGCACAGCTCTCGCGGCTCTGCCCTCGGCATGCGGTGAACTGGGATTGGCCCAATTCTCAATAGCTTGCGCTAAAGCTGCCTGTGCAACCGGCAGGACCGGTGTGGTCGCGGCATGGTCCAGGTAAAGGCGATTGGGGCTGTGCAAAAGTCGCGGTTTCCTGCCGATTGCCAGTTGAAGTGCCGCCCCTATATAGAAGCCGCCGCCGCGGTGCACCCGCACTCACGGCCATAGCCGTTACGCTTACACACGGAATTTCATGCCCGAAGTCATTTTTCCCGGCCCTGAGGGGCGCCTCGAAGGCCGTTTTCATCCCGGAACCCGCCCACGTGCACCGGTCGCCCTGATCCTGCATTCGCATCCGCAGGCGGGCGGCACGATGAACAACAAGATCGTCCAGCTCCTCTACCAAACCTACGTGAAGCGCGGCTTCGCAACCCTGCGGTTCAACTTCCGCGGCGTGGGCAAGAGCCAGGGAACGTTCGACAACGGCATTGG
>DASUVP010000238.1:0-10907 GCA_036378895.1 Sphingomicrobium sp. | reverse complement strand
AGCTGTTCGTCGTTGCAAGGAGGCGAAGCCGACGTAGCCTGTCCTGAGCGACGCCGCCGGCGGCGTCGAAGGGCAATCCAGTCCGCGGCGTCTGGATTGCTTCGCTAGGCTCGCAACGACGGTCCTGTCAGGCGACCGCCGCATTCTCCGACTGCTCGGAATCGCGCAGCACATAGCCGCGGCCCCACACCGTCTCGATATAATTGTCGCCGCCGCAGGCCAGGCTCAGCTTCTTGCGCAGCTTGCAGATGAAGACGTCGATGATCTTGAGTTCCGGCTCGTCCATCCCGCCGTAGAGATGGTTCAAGAACATCTCCTTGGTCAGGGTCGTGCCCTTGCGGAGCGACAGCAGCTCCAGCATCGCATATTCCTTGCCGGTCAAATGCACCCGGCTGCCGTCGACCTCGACTGTCTTGGCGTCGAGGTTGACCGCAATCTTGCCGGTGCGGATGACCGATTGCGAATGGCCCTTCGAGCGGCGGACGATCGCGTGGATGCGGGCGACCAGCTCGTCGCGATGGAACGGCTTGGTGACATAATCGTCGGCGCCGAAGCCCAGTGCGCGGACCTTCGAATCCATCTCGCCGATACCCGACAGGATCAGGACCGGCGTCGAGACCTTAGCCGTGCGGACCTTCTTCAGCACGTCATAGCCGTGCATGTCCGGCAGGTTCAGGTCGAGAAGGATGATGTCGTAATCGTAGAGCTTGGCCAGATCGAGGCCTTCCTCGCCCAGATCGGTCGTGTAGACGTTGAAGCCTTCGGTGCCGAGCATGAGCTCAATGCTCTTGGCGGTCGTCGGCTCGTCCTCGATCAGCAGCACTCGCATCGAAATTTCCCCCCGTTTCGACCGCGAGCGTTACGCTCTCTTAACGGCCTTGAAGCGGTCATTAACCATTCGATGTCTGAAGGCAAAAGGTTAATAATGTGTAACGCGCTGGAATCCGGTCGAATCGTTGCGCAGGAGTCACAGACGGCTAAGAGCCCGCTAATGCTCGACCAGCGGATCCTCTTCATCGACGCGGAAGCGATGGTCATCGACAAGCCCGCCGGGCTGCCGGTCGATACGCCCCGGCGGGGAGGGGACAGCGTCGCTGCGCGCGTTAATGAATTGAAGCTCGGCTTTCAGCGGCCGCCAACGCCGATGCATCGTCTCGACCAGGACACTTCGGGCTGTCTGCTGCTTGCCCGCTCGCCCAAGGCAAGATCTTCGCTGCAGAAGGCCTTCGAAACGCGGCAGATCGAAAAATGCTATCTTGCCGTCGTGGACGGAGAGGTTGGGCCAAGCGAAGGCGTCATCGACCTCGCGCTCGGCAAGAAGTCGAGCGCGGAGGCGGGCTGGCGCATGGTCGCTGATCCCAAGGGTGACCAGGCGGTTACGCACTGGCGCAGGATCGCGTCTCGAGACGGCCGGACCCTGGTCGAGTTCAAGCCGGTGACGGGCCGCACCCATCAACTGCGCGTGCACGCGCGCGAGGCGTTCGGGCGCGGAATCGTCGGCGACCGGGTCTATGGCGTGCCGGGCGGGCCGATGCTGCTCCACGCGTCGCGGCTGGTCGTGCCGCGTGAAAAGAAGGCGGCGATCGACGTCAGCGCGCCCCTGCCCGACTATTTCGGCGAGTGGCCCGATGTGGCCTGAGGACGTCGTCATCCCGGAGGATGCGCTGAGCGAAAGCTTCCTCGCCGCAACCGGTCCGGGCGGGCAGAACGTCAATAAGGTCGCGACCGCGGTGCAGCTTCGCGTCGACCTGTTCCGCCTCGGCCTTAATCCCAACGCTTACGAGCGGCTGAAGGAGATCGCCGGAAGCAAGGTGACCGGTGCCGGCGAATTGCTCATCACGGCGCGCAAATACCGGACGCAGGACGCGAACCGGCAGGATGCGCGGCGGCGACTGGCGGAAATGATTGCCGCTGCCCATATCGTGCAGGCAAAGCGCAAGCCGACGCGCCCAAGCCGGGCCGCCAAGGCCCAGCGGGTCGACAAGAAGAAGCAGCGCAGCATGGTCAAGCAGGGGCGCGGAAAGGTTCAGATCGACTGATGTACGATTTCAAGATCGAAGCGGCGGACAAGGCTGTCATGTACCGTGACCTGCTCTCGGCGGTCGAAGGGCTGACGAATGGTGAGACCGATGCGATTGCCAACATGGCAAATGTCGCGGCCCTGATCTGGGAGACCGTGCCGGACCTGAACTGGACAGGCTTCTATCGCAACGTGGATCGTGAGCTGGTGCTCGGCCCCTTCCAGGGGCGCCCGGCCTGCATCCGTATCCCGTTCGGCCAGGGCGTGTGCGGAGCGGCGGCGGAATCATTGCAGGTGCAGCGCGTCGAAGACGTGCATGCGTTTCCGCGCCACATCGCCTGCGACGCCGCTTCGGCGAGCGAGCTAGTTGTGCCCATCGTCCGCGATGGAAAGCTGATCGCGGTGCTCGACCTCGACAGTCCCACGCCCGCGCGATTCACTGAGGTGGACGAGGCGGGCTGTGTCGCCCTGTGCGATCTGCTCGCGAAGCTGCTTTAGCTCAGTTGCTCCAGCCGCTCGTCATCGAGCGAGCCGGGGATGATCATCACGGGGCATGGCAGCTTGCCCGCGTCATTGCCGGTGAAATTGGACACCAAAGGCCCGGGATTTCCGCTTGGCGCAGCGCCGAGGACGAGCGCGGTCACTTCCAGGCGCTCGCCGATGAACTCGCGGACGACCTTCACGGGTTCGCCGGTGCGGATGACGATCGACGGCTTCAATCCGGATTCGTCCATGATCTCGCCGACCGCGCCGCTGACGACTCCTTCGATGCGCAGGCGCTGCTCCTCCTCGAAGGCCGCCTGGACACCGCCCCATTGGACGAAGTCCTGCGGCTCGACGATCGCAAGCACCTCGACCTGGCCGTCGGTCTTGATCGCGCGCCGGGCGGCGAAGCGGAGCGCCACGCGCGCTTCCGGGCTGTCGTCGATGACGACCAGATAGGTACGTTTCGGCTCGGCTTCCCCCATGCGGAACAAGTGCTGCGTTAATCCGTCGTTCAGCGCAAGCGGCATCGTTCGCGGACTGTCTGGCCCTTGACCCCGACCGCCGCATTGGCTTTGTGCCCGCGAGCCTGCCAAGCGGAAAGACGCTCATGCCGACCGAACTCAAAATGCCCGCCCTTTCGCCGACCATGGAGGAGGGGACGCTCGCCAAGTGGCTCGTCAAGGAAGGCGACGAGGTGAAGTCGGGCGACATCCTGGCCGAGATCGAGACCGACAAGGCGACGATGGAGTTTGAGGCCGTCGACGAAGGCACGATTGCAAAGATCCTGGTCGCCGAGGGCACGGATGGCGTGAAGGTCGGGGCCCCTATCGCGATCCTTGCGGGCGAGGGCGAGGACGTGTCGGCCGCTGCGCCTAAGGCCGACACTGTCCCGGCGGAAGCCCCGAAGGCCGCGACGCCGGCTCCGAAGGCGGATGAGACTCCCAAGAGCTCCGCACCGGCACAAGCTCCGGTCGAGACTCCCGCGGCTCCGCCTCAACCGGCCGCAGCTCCGCGCGCCGAGGGCGACCGCGTCAAAGCGTCCCCGCTGGCGCGACGGCTGGCCCAGGCCCAGAACATCGACCTCAACGCGCTTCAGGGCACCGGCCCGGGCGGCCGCATCGTCCGGGCGGATATCGATGCCGCGGTCGGCAAGGCGCCTCCAACGGCTCCGGCCGGAGCGCCTGCTGCAGCGGCCGCGCCGGCGTTTGGCGGACATGCCGTGCTTCCGGGGCCGATCGAGCAGGGGATCCCGCACGAGGCGGTCAAGCTGTCGAACATCCGCAAGACGATCGCTCGCCGCCTGACGGAATCGAAGCAGCAGATCCCGCACATTTATCTGACGGTCGATATCCAGCTCGACGCGCTGCTGAAGTTGCGGGGCGAACTCAACGCCGGGCTCGAAAGCCGCGGCTTGAAGCTGTCGGTCAACGACCTTCTCATCAAGGCGCTGGCCCAGGCGCTGATCGAAGTTCCGGAGTGCAACGTCAGCTTCGCCGGCGACCAATTGTTCAAGTACAGCCGCGCCGACATTTCGGTCGCCGTGTCGATCCCGGCGGGACTGATCACCCCGATCATCGTCGGAGCGGACACGAAGAGCGTCTCGGCGATCTCGACCGAGATGAAGGACCTCGCGGCCCGAGCAAAGGGGGGCAAGCTGCAGCCCACCGAATATCAGGGCGGTACCGCAAGCCTGTCGAACATGGGCATGTATGGAATCAAGCAGTTCGAAGCCGTCATCAACCCGCCGCAGGGCATGATCATGGCGATCGGCGCCGGCGAGAAGCGGCCTTTCGTCATCAACGACAGCCTGCAGATCGCAAGCGTGATGAGCGCGACCGGAAGCTTCGACCACCGCGCGATCGACGGCGCGGACGGCGCCAAGCTGATGCAGGCGTTCAAGCGGCTGGTCGAGAACCCCCTGGGAATGCTGGCCTGAGATGAAGTGGCTCTCGGCACTCACCCTGGGAGCGATCCTGGGTTTCGTGCTGCCGACCGGTCTCGACCTGCGATCCGGCGTCTGGATGGACAGCTGGGCGAGTTGGGGCACCATTCGCCCGCATGAGGGGTCGCCCGGACTCCTGTTCTCAATTCCCCTATTCCTCGGATCGGCGATCGCACTTCGCTTGGTCTTCAACTGGCACAGCCGCTGAGGGCGTTGGATTGCCCGACCGCGTTCCTGTGATCCGCGCGACCGCCATGCCGACGCATCTCAACCCATACGGCGGCGTGTTCGGCGGTTGGCTGATCAGCCAGATGGCGCTGGGTGCGGGAAGCGAGGCGTCGCGGGTGGTTCGCGGCAAGGCAGTGCTGGTCGCCGCGGACGAGCTTCGCTTCAAGGGCGCCCCTCGCGTCGGCGACGAGGTCTCCGTCTACGTGGAGCTGGTTGAAAGCGGGCGGACGTCGCTCACGTATCAGGCCGAGGCGGTCTCCCGCGAACGGCATGGCGATGCCGAGACGCGCGTTGCGTGGGGACGCTTCAAGTTCGTTGCGCTCGACGAGAATGACAGGCCGCGCGAAGTCGCGGGACAAGAGGAAGACAATGGCTGAATCCTACGACGTTATCGTGCTTGGCTCCGGCCCCGGCGGCTATGTGGCCGCGATCCGCGCCGCCCAGCTCGGCCTGAAGACGGCAATTGTCGAGCGGGAGAACCTGGGCGGAATCTGCCTCAACTGGGGGTGCATCCCTACCAAGGCTTTGCTCCGCACTGCCGAGGTCTTCCACCAGATCAAGCACGCCGACGCCTACGGCCTCGAAGCGATCAAGGCCGGCTTCAAGATCGAAAAGGTCGTCGCCCGCAGCCGGGCCGTCGCCAAGCAGCTCAATCAGGGCGTCACCCACCTGATGAAGAAGAACAAGATCGCCGTGCACATGGGCGAGGGCGCGATCACCGGGAAAGGCAAACTCAGCGTGAAGGGCGCCGACGGCAAGGCGACGGACCTTTCCGCCAAGCACATCATCGTCGCCACGGGTGCCCGGGCGCGCGACCTCCCGTTCGCCAAGGCGGACGGCAAGCGCATCTGGACCTATCGCCACGCGATGACGCCGACCGAAATGCCGACCGAGCTTCTGGTCATCGGTTCGGGCGCGATCGGAATCGAGTTTGCGAGTTTCTACGCGGATCTCGGCGCGAAGGTGACGGTCGTCGAGATGCTCGACCGCATCGTGCCGGTCGAGGACGCGGAAGTTAGTGCCCTCCTCGAGAAGCAGCTGACGAAGCAGGGGCTGAAGGTCCTCACGTCGGCCGGCGTCGAGAGCCTGAAGCCGGACGCGAAGGGCGTCGCCGCCGTCATCAAGGCCAAGGACGGCAAGTCGGCCGAACATCGCTTCAGTCATGCCATCGTCGCTGTCGGCATCGTTCCGAACACCGAAAACATCGGGCTGGAGGCGCTTGGCGTGAAGACGACCAAGGGTCACATCGACACCGATCCGATGTGCCGAACCAACGTGCCGGGCATCTGGGCAATCGGCGACGTGACCGCTCCGCCCTGGCTCGCGCACAAGGCGAGCCACGAAGGCGTAACCGCCGCCGAGGCCATCGCGAAGGAGCTGGGCAACAAGGACGTCCACCCGCACGCGACCGACCCGAAGAACATCCCCGGCTGCACCTATTGCCGCCCGCAAGTCGCCTCGGTGGGCCTCACCGAGGCCGGGGCAAAGGAGAAGGGCTACGAGGTAAAGGTCGGCAAGTTCCCCTTCATCGGCAACGGCAAGGCGATCGCCTTGGGCGAGGTCGACGGCTTCGTGAAAACCGTGTTCGACGCCAAGACCGGCGAGCTTCTCGGTGCGCACATGATCGGCGCCGAGGTCACCGAGCTGATCCAGGGCTACACCGTTGGCAAGACTGCCGAGCTGGTCGAAACGGACTTCATCCAGACCGTCTTCCCGCACCCGACGCTGAGCGAGATGATGCACGAAAGCGTGCTCGCCGCCTTCGGACGGGTCATCCACATCTGATCCATCCATTTCGGCGTTAAGTAAGCTTTAGGCACCGAGGAATAGCCTTTGTCCCAGTGAAAAGGGGCGAAGCGATGGATCGGCCAAACGACGATCGCGCAAATTTCGAGCCTTCGAATCCGGGCTTTGATCCCGATGAGGCGATTGCGCGCTACCTCTCGCAGAAGTCGGAGCCCGACTCCGATGAGCCGGACGATCAGCCGGAATCTGAATCTGACGATAAGCCGGAGGCGGAGAGCGAGCACCATAGGCCGTTCGCCCCGCACCCCGGGCCGGTGCTTCATCGTCCGGTTTTCGGCCGCAAAGGACTGTAAGTCCCGGCACGAGAGCGCCTGAATTCGAAAAGGCTGTTCGGAAACCCGCCGCCTGTGCCATGCAGCACGGCGAACTTTGACGAGCGGGGGACAGATGAAAACTGGGATCGTGGCGGCACTGCTGGCGGTCGCATGCGCCGTGCCCGCGTCCGCGGCGAGCGTCGTAACGGCCGACCGGATGCTCGACGTGCAGACGGGCCGGTACGTCGAGAGCCCTGCCATCTTCGTCGATGACACAGGCCGCATCACCTCGATCGGCGATGCGCGCACCGTTCGCTGGGGCGCGAACGTCAAGCATATCGATCTATCCGGAAGGACACTCGTCCCCGGCCTGATCGACATGCACGTCCATCTCGACAGCCCCGCCGACATCGGCGGCTATCGCGGGCTCGAGTTCACCGACAGCTTCTTCGGGATGACGGCGGTCGCCAATGCAAAGGACATGCTCGACGCGGGCTTCACTACGGTCCGCAACGTCGGGTCAGGCAATCGCAACGACGTCGGGCTGAAACAGGCGATCGACGCGGGCTACGTCGTCGGGCCGCGGATCGTCCCGGCAGGTTTCGCTCTCGGCGCCACCGGCGGCCATTGCGACCAGACATTCCTTCCGCCGAGCCTGCAGAAACCCGACAAGGAAGAGGGTATCGGGGACAATCCGGACGAGCTGAAATATCAGGTCCGGCGACAGCGTAAGTTCGGCGCCGAGGTGATCAAGGTCTGCGCGACGGGCGGCGTCTTCTCGCGCAACACGACTCCCGGTCAGCAGCAGCTTTCGGAAGAAGAGCTCCGGGCGATCGCCGACGAGGCGCACCAATGGGGCATACGCGTCGCGGCGCATGCGCATGGCGCTTCGGGGATCAAGGCCGCGATCCGAGGCGGGATCGATACGATCGAGCATGCCAGTCTGGTGGACGACGAAGGCATCCGCCTCGCCGTCCAGCGTAAGCAGCCGGTGTGGTTCGCGATGGATATCTACAACACCGAGTACACCCAGTCCGAAGGCAGGAAGAACGGCGTCCTGGAGGAGAACCTCCGCAAGGACCGCGAAGTGGCTCAGATCCAGCGCGACAATTTCCAGAAAGCGCACCGGGCCGGAGTCCGGATGGTGTTCGGGAGCGACGCCGGAGTAATGCCGCATGGCCAGGTCGCGCGGCAGTTCAGGACCATGGTGCAGTACGGGATGACCCCGCTCGAAGCGATCCAGGCGGCGACCAGAAATGCCGCGGATGCACTTGGCCGCAACGACGTCGGGGCGATCGCCGTCGGGCGCTATGCGGACATTGTCGCGGTGGACGGCGATCCGCTGAGCGACGTGACCGTGCTCGAACGTCCCTCGGCGGTTATCAAGGGCGGAGCGGAAATCGTTCGCTACTGACGGGACTTTTGCGCAGGTTGAACTCTGCCGTCCTTCGGTCATTGGCAGGGCATGGCCGAATTCGACCGCGACAAGGTGCGCAAGGACTTCAAGGAAGCGGTCAACATGACCGCGTCCGAGATCAAGAAATGGCTCACCTCGAAGGAGAGCAAGTCGGTCGGCTGGAAGGGCAAGGACGGCAAGGGCAGCGGAGAGAGCGTAGGCCACGCCAGCGGCCGCCGGATCCTCGCCATCCTCGGCAAGAAGGAAGCCGATTTATCCGACGACGATTTTGCCCACATGCGTAAAGTGGTCGGCTACGTTCGCCGCCATCGCGCCCAGGAGCCGGCCAATGTCGCCACGTCGCGCTGGCGCTATTCGCTCATGAACTGGGGCCACGACCCGCTGAAGTGATCCGCGTGTGGAGATCCCTCGATTACTCCAATCGAAATTTCCCGCTTGAACCCGGCCGCAATCGGGCCGTTTAGCTATTCGCTCCCAAATGGAGGTCCGAATGAAACGCGGTTTCTGCGACGACATCGACAAGCTGACGGTCGACAACGAGGACTTTCGCCGAGTGCTCTACACCGGCGAGCACCTTCAGCTCGTGCTGATGACACTCCAGCCGGGCGAGGAGATCGGCGAGGAGGTCCATGAAGACCGCGACCAGTTCTTCCGGTTCGAGGAAGGGCAGGGCGTCGTCGACATCGACGGTCGGGAGAATCCGGTGATGGACGATTTCGCCGTCATCGTTCCGGCCGGTGCGCGCCACAACGTGCGCAACACGGGGGCCGAGCCGCTTCGGCTGTACACGGTCTACGGGCCGCCCGAGCACAAGGACAAGATCGTCCAGGCTACCAAGGCGGACGCCGATGCGCGTCACGAGCATGAGGAATGGGACGGCGCGACGACCGAGTGATCGCGGGCCGTTGCGCTGACCGAAGGCGGCCCTAAGGTGCCGCTCATGCATCGTCGCCTGTTCCTCGCCGCCGCGCTTGCCTGCGGCGCCTCCTCCGCCATCGCAGCTCCAACCTACATCCATGCCGGCCGGCTGATCGCCGTTCCCGGCAGGGCGCCGCTGGGGGCCTCGACCATCGTCGTGGACAATGGCCGAATCGTCTCGGTCCAGCCGGGCCATGTGCCGGCTCCCGCTGGCGCCGGGGCGATCGACCTTCGCGACAAGACCGTTCTTCCCGGGTTGATCGATAGCCATGTGCATCTCGATTCCGACCGGGGTGGTGAGCAGGAGCTTCTCGCCGACGTCCGCGACGACCACCCGCTGCAGGCCTTCGAGGCCGAGATGAACGGGGTGAAGACGCTTCGTGCCGGCTTCACGACCGTCCGGAACCTGGGCGACGACGGAGGGGTCACGCTGGCTCTGCGCGAGGCCGTGAAGCGCGGCTGGGTGCAGGGCCCGCGCATCATCGACGCGGCGGAATCGATCTCGACGACGGGCGGCCACATGGATGGGCGCGGCTCGCTCAATGACGAGATGGTGGCGCATCTGCCCAGTCCCGAGAACCTCTGCGACAGCGTCGAAAGCTGCCGCCGCGTCGTTCGCCGCCAGATCGACCGCGGCGCGGACGTCATCAAGCTCGCAACGACCGGTGGCGTGAACAGCGGCACGGGCCTTGCGACGCGCATGTTCGACGACGAGGCGAAAGCGCTCGTCCAGACCGCGCATGCCTATGGTCGGAAGGTCGCGGTGCATGCTCACGGCGCCGACGGCATCAAGCTTGCACTTCGGGCCGGCGCGGATTCGATCGAACACGGCACGGTGATGGACGAAGAGATCCTCAAGCTCTTCAAGCAGTCCGGGGCCTATTACGTCCCAACCTTGTCGACGGTGAACGGTTATATCGAACGGCTGGCGAAGGACCCCAACGCCTACACCGGAGCGGTCAAGGAACAGATCGAGTGGCGGATCGGGATCACCGGCCAGTCGCTTCAAAAGGCCTATCCGGCGGGCGTGAAGATCGCTTTCGGGACCGACGCGGGCGTGTCGAAGCACGGCCGCAACGCCGATGAGTTCGAGCTGATGGTGAAGTTCGGAATGCCGCCGGTCGAGGCGATCAAGGCGGCGACTGTGAATGCTGCCGACTTGCTGGGCCTGTCGAACGAGATCGGGACGATAGAACCGGGCAAATCGGCCGATATCATCGCGGTTTCCGGCGACCCGCTGGCGGACGTCACCGTTCTCAAGAATGTCGCGTTCGTGATGGCCCGCGGCGACGTCGTGAAGGGCGAGCATTAATCGGCCATGCGCCGGCTTTTGAGCCTCGCGATGGTCCCGGCCGCCTTCGCGTTGGTCGCGGCAGACGAGCTCAAGCCGGCGGACTATGCGGCCGACGCCCGATCGATCGAGGCCATCGTCAACGCGCAATATGCCTATCTCGACCGCTTTACCGGCGGGCGAATGCCGATGACCGCCAAGCTTCGCGCCGAGGCGGGCGCTGTCAGCACGCCGCGCGAGCTGGTCCGTTATTCCGAGCGCGCCCTGGCGCTGCTCGCCGATCACCATGCCATCACCGGAAGCTCGACCAAGGAGAGTTGGGCGGTGGTGCCGAGCTACGCCGATCTCTGGGTCGAGCGGAGGGGCGCGGATTATGTCATCGAGCAGGTGAGGGCGGAGACACCGGCTTCCCAGGCCGGAATCAAGGCAGGGGACCGGTTGGTGTCGATCGACGGGGTGCCGACGGTAACGGCGGTTTCGGCATTCTGGAGTGATCTCGGCGCCACGGGCGGCGTCGATCGCGATGGCTATGCGGCGCGGGTGCT
>DASUVP010000237.1:0-4212 GCA_036378895.1 Sphingomicrobium sp. | reverse complement strand
TCCGCCTGGACATATTCGACGCCCTCGATCGGATCCTTGATCATACGGGCGGCGGTGATGACGCGCGCTCCGCCGGCTAGGAAGCGTTCAACCGTGGCGCGGCCCAGACCCTTCGTGCCACCGCTAACGAGCACGCGCTTTCCGGCGAACTCGGTGGGATCGGCCTTGATGCTCATACCGTGGTCTCCAGGGTCTTGATGGCGCCTTGCACCAGCGTGAAGCAGTAGGTGAAGCGGAGCGGGCTGCCGGGGAAATCGCCATGGGCAGGACCTTCGACCACCACTTGGCCGTCTTCTTCCCGGATAGTGTCGGGAGTGAAGATCGCCTTTACCGGGACCACCTCCTCGTCGAACAACTTGCGGATCGCTGCCTTTCCGTCGAAACGCTTGCCGTTGTCGATGAAGACAGCATCCGGCAGGAAAGGCTTCAACATGCCGTCCACATCGAGACGGGCGTTGGCCGTGACAAAGTCGGCTATTGGCGTGGGTAAGTCGATGGACATTTCGAATGCTCCTCGCAGGTGAGGACATTCATTTAGCGATAGACAGCGTCTCGATAATCTGGACAAATCGCCATGTGGCATTCCGATAAGCAGGATTATGTCGCGCCCAGCAGTGATTGAGCTCGAGGCCGTGCTGGAGATCATCAGGCGCGGATCATTCCGTGCCGCCGCGCTCCAGCTGGGCATGTCGACGACGGCATTGAGCAACGCGATCGCCAAGCTCGAGCGGCAGCTAGGCGTCCGCCTGTTCAATCGTACGACCCGCAGCGTTTCCCCAACCGATGCCGGCCGAGCATTCGCCGAGCAGGTCGGCCCTGCCATCGAAGCTATTCAAACAGCGATGACCACAGCTCGCGCGCAGCAGGAAACGCCCTCAGGCACGTTGCGGATCAATGCCTTCGCGACGGCGGCCCGTGAGATCATGGCGCCACTGATCCTCGAGTGCCTAAAGCGGTATCCTCAAATCCATATCGACTTGGTCACGGAAGGTCGGCTTGTCGACGTCGTGGCGGCCGGTTTCGATCTAGGCGTCCGTAGCGTCGATCTGGTTCCCAGCGATACGATCGCAATCTCCCTGGGTCGAGCGCGTCCCATCGCTGTCGTGGGGTCGCGCAACTATTTTGAAATCAATGGCGTGCCGAAGGTCCCACAGGATCTCCTTTCACACTCCTGCATTCGAGTCCGCATGCCTAACGGCGCTCTGTACCGCTGGCCGTTCGAAAAGGGCGGCGAGACTGTGCAGGTTGATGTGCAGGGTCCGATCACCCTTGATGAGGCCAGTCTCTCGCGAGCCGCAGTCTTGAACGATGTGGGGATCGGCTACTTCATGGAGGCCGATGTCCGTGATGACATTGCAGAAGGTAGGCTTGTTCGAGTCCTTGAAGATTGGACGCCGTCTCTTGCCCCTCTTTGCCTCTATTATCCCAACAGACGACATTCTTCCGCAGCGTTCCAAGCCTTCATCGGATTGGCACGCGAGTTTGCGGCACAGGATTGAACCAGCCTAAATCGGATTGGCTGACGCGGCCTAGATGTGGCCAAGCAGCGACGAGGCGAATGTCCGCAATGGGTCGAAAACAGACATGAAGTTGTTGTCCGCATCCGCGGCCCATGGCGGCGCTTGCCTGGAAAAATGTGGACAGCCGAGGTGGAGGCCATCAGTGCGGGCGCATGGCCCTGCCGCCCTTTCACCTTGCCTTCCCGGTCGACGATCTCGACGCGGCGCGGCGCTTCTATGGCGGGCTGCTCGGATGCGCGGAAGGGCGGAGCGCCGATCACTGGGTCGACTTCGACCTACGCGGTCATCAGATCGTCGCCCACCTCGCCCCGGGCGCGGTGTCGCGCGAGGCAGTCAATCCGGTGGACGGCGAGGACGTTCCCGTCCCGCATTTCGGTCTCGTGCTGCCGATGGAAGAATGGAAGGCGCTGGCCGACCGCCTCCGCTCCGCAAACGTCGAATTCGTGATCGAGCCGACCGTCCGCTTCGAAGGCCAGCCCGGCGAGCAGGCGACGATGTTCCTGCTCGATCCCGCCGGAAACGCGCTCGAGTTCAAGGCGATGAGCGACCCTGCCAAATTGTTCGCGAAGAGCTAGGCTGGATCGGCGTCGGGCGCGTGTAGCCGTGCGCGTTTGATCCGCTTCGAATCCGCAGCAATCGATTCCAGCCGCCAACCGCTTGGGTGACAGACGGACTCGCCCGGCGGCACGATATGACCGGCGAGCAGGAACATCAGCCCGCCCAAGGTATCGACCTCATCCTCTTCCCAGGTCAGCCGCGGGTCGACCGCTTTGGCCAGCTCCTCGAGCTCGATCCGGGCGTCAGCCTCCCACACGCCGTCGTCGAGCATGGTGAGCATGCCCGCGGCCTCGATGTCGTGCTCGTCTTCGATCTCCCCGACGATCTCCTCGACCACGTCCTCGATGGTGACGAGACCCTCGGTCCCACCGAACTCGTCGACGACGATGGCGAGGTGGATTCGCTGCGAGCGCATCCGCGCGAGCAGGTCGAGCACGCCCATCGATTCCGGGATGAACAAAGGCTCGCGCATCAGCGCCTTGATCGACCGGTCGCGCGTCGGGTCGTTGGCTGCCTGGAAGACATCCTTGATGTGGATCATGCCGACCACTTCGTCGAGGCTTTCGCCATAGACCGGGAGCCGGCTGTGCTCGGCGTCGGCGAAGGCGCGGACCAGCTCGTCGAAGGTGACCGTCGAGGGCACCGCAATGATATCCCCGCGAGTAACGCAGACGTCGCCCGCGGTCCGCTCGCCGAAGTGGAGCAGGTTGCGCAGCATCTGCCGCTCGGTCGGCGACAGGTCGCCCGCGACGGGGCGCGAATCCTCCGCCTCGTCGATCGCTTCCTCGATCTCGTCGCGGAGAGTCTGCTCGCTGTCCTCGCCGAAGATCAGCGAGCGCATTCCGCGCCATAGCCGCGAGCCGCCCTCGTCGTGCCGGGTCGCCATCAGCCGGTCACCCGATAGGGATCGGCGATGCCCAGCCGGGCGAGCGCGCGAACCTCGCGGCTCTCCATGTCCGCGGCCTCCCGGTCGCCGTCATGATCGTAGCCGAGCAGGTGAAGCGTCCCGTGGACCAGCAAATGCGACGCGTGCCGCTCCACCGGTATGTCCTTCTCGGCCGCCTCCCGCTCGCACACGCCGCGCGCGAGGACGATGTCGCCGAGCATCAGCTCCGGCCCGTCCTCTTCGGACTGCTCCAGCTCATAAGGCTCCGACATGGGAAAGGAGAGGACGTTGGTCGGCTTATCCTTGCCGCGCCAATGGGCGTTGAGCGCGCGCACGTCCTCGTCGCTGGTCAGGCGGACCGAAAGCTCCACCGCGCGGCCGCCATCGGCGAGGCCAGGAAAGGCGCTTTCGGCGACGGCGGCCTCGGCCGCCTTGCGCACGAGCAGCGACCAGTCGGTGCTACTGTCCCATTCCTCGTCGGCTTCTATGTCGATCTCGAGCATCATGCGCGTGTCAGGCCCTGGGCCCCTCATAGGCCTCGACGATGCGCCCGACCAGCGGATGGCGTACGACGTCCGCGGCGGAGAAGCGCACGACCTCGATCGCCTTGATGCCCTCCAGCTTGCCGACGGCGTCGTTGAGCCCCGACGTCACGCCGTTCGGAAGGTCGGTCTGGTGCGGATCGCCGCAGATGACCATCCGGCTGCGCATGCCGAAGCGGGTGAGAAACATCTTCATCTGCTGCGGCGTGGTGTTCTGCGCCTCGTCGAGAATGATGAAGGCGTTGGCCAGTGTGCGCCCGCGCATGAAGGCGATCGGGGCGATCTCGATCTCGCCGCTGGCGATGCGGCGCTCGACCAGTTCGGCCGGCAGCGTATCGTACAGCGCGTCGTAGAGCGGCCGGAGATAGGGATCGACCTTCTCCTTCATGTCGCCGGGAAGGAAGCCCAGCCGCTCGCCGGCCTCGACCGCCGGACGCGAGAGGATCAATCGGTCGACGCTGCCGCTGATCAGTTGCGACACGGCTTGGGCGACGGCGAGATAGGTCTTGCCCGTGCCCGCAGGTCCGAGCCCGAAGATCATGTCGTCGCGGGCGAGCGCCTCCATGTACGGCGTCTGCATCGCCGAGCGTGGGACGATGGTCTTCTTGCGGGTGCGGATCATCACCCGCGGCGGCGAAGCGACTTCTTCGTTGATGATTCCGTCGAGATTGGGCTGAACCGCCATTCCGAGCACGGCCTCGACCGC
>DASUVP010000236.1:0-3200 GCA_036378895.1 Sphingomicrobium sp. | reverse complement strand
TGATCAGGAGGCCGCTGAACCGCTCCAGCTTGCCATCGGCTCCGACCTGCACACCGCGGGCATTGTCGATCAGGGTGGCGGAGAGTGCCGGCGATGCGAGGAACGCGGCGACGGCCGCGACGAAGGCTTTGCGCATGCGTGCCGCATAGCATTGTTCGGACCGCGCGGAAGGGCTACGCCTCGCCGCCAATGCTTGTCCCTCCCACCATCGAAGATATCCGCGCCGCCGCCGACCGGATCGCCGGGTCCGTTGTCCGAACGCCCATGCTCAAGAGCACGACCTTGAGCGAGATCATCGGCGCCGAAGTCTGGCTGAAGTTCGAGAATCTGCAGTTCACCGCCGCCTACAAGGAGCGGGGGGCGCTCAACAAGTTGCTGCAGCTCGATCCGGAACATCATTCGCGCGGAGTAATCGCGGCGTCGGCCGGCAACCATGCTCAGGCGGTCGCCTATCACGGCAAGAGGCTCGGCATCCCGGTGACGATCGTCATGCCGCTGAACACGCCGACGATCAAAGTGACTCAGACCGAGGGGCATGGCGCGCACGTCATCCTTCACGGGCACAGCGTCGACGACGCGTTCGTAAAGGCGCGGGAGCTCGAGGCCGAGAAGGGCTACGTCTTCGTCCACGCGTTCGACGATCCGCAGGTCATCGCGGGACAGGGCACCATTGCGCTCGAAATGCTGGAGGAGGCGCCCGACCTCGACACATTGGTCGTTCCGATCGGCGGCGGCGGAGTCATGTCGGGGACCGGGATCGCGGCGCGGGCGCTAAAACCCGATATTGAGCTGATCGGTGTCGAGGCCGAGCTTTATCCGTCGATGAAATGCTCGATCGAAGGCTGCAACCTGCCGTCGGGCGGAGACACTTTGGCCGAAGGCATTGCGGTGAAGAAGCCGGGCGAGCTCACCAGCCGGATCCTGAAGGACCTCGGAGTCGAGGTGCAGCTGGTCGAGGAGCGCGAGCTGGAGCGGGCGGTGGCCATGCTCGTCGCGATCGAGAAGAGCGTGGTCGAAGGCGCCGGCGCCGCGGGGCTTGCCGCCATGCTCGGCAAGCCGGAGCGCTTTGCCGGGAAGAAGGTCGGAACGATCCTCTGCGGCGGGAACATCGACACGCATTTGCTCGCCAACGTCCTGGTGCGCGATCTCGTCCGGCAGGGCCGGATCGCGCGGCTTCACATCGCCGCCCAGGACCGCCCCGGAGCGCTCGCCGCGATCACCGCCAAGTTCCACGAGGCGGGCGTCAACATCATCGAGATCAACCACAGCCGGATTTTCACGCGTTTGCCCGCCAAGGACACTGTGATCGAAGTCGAATGCGAAGCGCGCGATGCGCAGGCGATCGACGATGTCGTGAATCGGCTGGAATCCGCCGGTTTTCATGTCGAGCGCGCGCAACTCGACTGAACTCGATCAATAACGCGGGCTTCCCAGTCCGGGACAGGGACAATGTTAACCCTCTTTTCGAGGGTCCAAAGTCTTTTCAACGGCGTTTACCAGTCGCATAAAGTGCTCAGTAACCTTCTGGGAGGCGAGTCCGCTTGAGCGCACCTTTCCGGTTTCCGAAATTCTTCGTGACCAACCCGTCGCCGTGCCCCTATCTGCCGGGCAAGGTCGAGCGGAAGGTGTTCACCGAGCTTTCGGGCCGCCACGCCGGTGAACTCAACGAAGCGCTCGGACGGATCGGGTTCCGCCGCAGCCAGTCGGTCGCCTATCGCCCAAGCTGCATCGACTGTTCGGCGTGCGTGTCGGTCCGCGTTCTGGCGGCCGAGTTCACGCCCAACGCGACGCAACGCAAGATGCTGCGCAAGCATGCCGACCTGGAGGTCACTGCCTGCAAACCGTGGACGACGGAGGAGCAGTACGAGCTCCTCCAACGCTATCTCGAGGTGCGCCATCCGGGCGGCGGAATGGCCGAGATGGACGAGAGCGACTTCGCCGACATGGTCGAGCAGACGCCGGTGCGCACCTATCTCGTCGAATATCGCGAGCCGTCGAAGGACGGAAAGCCGGGCAAATTGGTCGGCGCCTGCCTGTCGGACCAGCAGGGCGACGGTTTGTCGATGATCTACAGCTTCTTCGACGTCGGCCCGGGTTCGCGGAAGGGCCTCGGCACCTACATCATCCTCGACCATATCATCCGCGCGGCGAGGGCGGGGCTGCCCTACGTCTATCTCGGCTATTGGGTCGAAGGCTCACCGCGCATGGCCTACAAGACGCGCTTCCGGCCGCTGGAACGGTTGGGGCGCGACGGCTGGCGGCGGATGGATGACGCGGAAGCGGATGCGGCCGCCGAACTGGTGCCCGAGCAGCTGAGCCTGCCGATCCGAGGCGAGCGCAAGCGGCTGCTGATCAACGCTTGATCTAATCATCGAAAGAAAAAGGCGGAGCGCCCCTCCGGCGCCCCGCCTCTTCACCCACCCCCCGCTGGAAAAACTTACGCGACCGCCGCCGCAGGCGGGTCGACCTCTTCGGAGTCCGGATCGCGCAGAACATAGCCGCGGCCCCAGACGGTCTCGATGTAGTTTGCGCCGCCGCAAGCCAGGCTCAGCTTCTTGCGCAGCTTGCAGATGAACACGTCGATGATCTTCAATTCGGGCTCGTCCATGCCGCCGTAGAGATGATTGAGGAACATCTCCTTGGTCAGCGTCGTGCCCTTGCGGAGCGACAGCAGCTCCAGCATCGCATATTCCTTGCCGGTGAGGTGCACCCGGGCGCCGTCCACTTCGACGGTCTTGGCGTCGAGGTTCACGGCGAGCTTGCCGGTGCGGATGACCGATTGCGAATGGCCCTTGGAGCGGCGGACGATCGCGTGGATGCGCGCGACCAGCTCGTCGCGGTGGAACGGCTTGGTCACATAATCGTCGGCGCCGAAGCCGAGCGCCCGAACCTTGGAGTCCATCTCGCCGATGCCCGACAGAATCAGCACCGGCGTCGAAACCTTCGCGGTGCGCAGCTTCTTGAGCACGTCATAGCCGTGCATGTCCGGCAGGTTCAGGTCGAGCAGGATGATGTCGTAATCATAGAGCTTGCCCAGATCGAGGCCTTCCTCGCCCAGGTCGGTCGTGTAGACGTTGAAGCCCTCGGTTCCGAGCATCAGCTCGATGCTCTTGGCCGTCGTCGGCTCGTCTTCGATCAGCAACACCCGCATCGATGGTCCCCCCGTCCGAGGCGCCAAGGGCGGCAGCTTGTCTTAAGCG
>DASUVP010000235.1:0-7277 GCA_036378895.1 Sphingomicrobium sp. | reverse complement strand
TGAATCCGGAGGCCTTCGGCATCGCCGTCGGCGGTATCATCCATCCCGTCAGCCGGGTGGAGATGAGCCTCGGCGCCGCGATCGGCGCGATCACCTTCTCGGGCTCGGTGATCGCCTTCCTGAAGCTCAACGGGAACATGAGCGGCAAGCCGATCCTGCTGCCCGGACGGCATGTCATCAACCTCGGCACGTTGATCGCGATCCTCGGTCTCATCGCCTACTTCACCCAGGATCAGGCGCCGTGGGTGTTCTTCACGGTCATGGCGCTTAGTTTCGCCATCGGTTTCCTGCTGATCATCCCGATCGGCGGCGCCGACATGCCTGTCGTCATCTCCATGCTGAACAGCTATTCGGGCTGGGCGGCGGCGGCGATGGGCTTCACGCTCCACAATAGCGCGATGATCATCACAGGTGCGCTCGTCGGCAGCTCCGGCGCAATCCTCAGCTACATCATGTGCCGCGCGATGAATCGCAGCTTCATCTCCGTCATCGCCGGCGGCTTCGGGGGTGATGCCATTGCGGGGGCAGGCGGCGAGGTCATCGACCGCGCCTACAAGCGCGGCTCGGCAGAGGATGCGGCCTTCCTGATGAGCCAGGCCGACCAGGTGATCATCGTGCCCGGCTACGGCATGGCAGTCAGCCAGGCCCAGCACGCGCTGCGCGAGATGACCGATTTGCTCAAAGAACAGGGCGTGCGGGTGAAGTTCGCGATTCATCCGGTCGCGGGACGCATGCCCGGCCACATGAACGTCCTCCTGGCCGAAGCAAATGTTCCCTACGATGAAGTCTTCGAGCTCGAGGACATCAACAGCGAGTTCGCGCAGACGGACGTTGCCTTTGTGATTGGCGCCAACGACGTCACCAATCCGGCTGCCAAGACCGACAAGAGTTCGCCGATTTATGGTATGCCGGTGCTCGACGTGGAGAAAGCGCGGACCGTGTTGTTCGTGAAGCGCTCGATGGGCGGCGTGGGCTATGCAGGCGTCGACAATGAACTCTTCTATCGCGACAATACGATGATGCTTCTCGCCGACGCGAAGAAGATGGTCGAAGAGATCGTCAAGAACATCCATTGATTGGTGCGACGAACGGCTCGGCGCAAACCTGGTTCATCTGGCGTAAAATCAGGCATTTACCGCTTGCCAGAATCCGCGGTCTTGCGAGAGAAGATCGCACGTCGGAGCCAGGTGTCGCGTCTCGCTCCGTTCACGACAAAGCGAGAGTGGGAAGGGGCAGGCGTTTTGCGCAAGCTGGGGATCATTGGCGGGACGAGCTGGTCGTCGACCGCGCTTTATTACGAGCACATCAATCGCGGGATCGCGCAGCGCCTCGGCGGGCTTCACAGCGCCAAACTGGTGATAGAGAGCCTAGACCTCGCACCTTTCGCGGAGATGGAGCTTTCGGGCGACTGGGACGGTGTCGCACATGTCACGATCGAAGCTGCGAAGCGCCTCGAGGCCGCGGGTGCCGAAGGCGTGATCATCACTTCGAACACGGGCCATAAGGTATTCGACGCAACCGCCGCAAACGTCGGCGTTCCGATGCTCCACATTGCGGATGCGGCAGGCGACAAGCTCGTCGCGGACCGCGTGTCGCGTGTCGCCTTGCTCGGCACTCGTTTCACGATGACGGAACCGCATGTCCGCAGCCGCCTCGAATCCCGTGGGATCAAGCTCGTTCCGATCCACGACACCTGGATCGCGGAAGTGGATCGCATCATCTTCGAAGAGCTCGCGGCCGGCCGGGTCGTTCGCGACAGCCAGCGCAAGCTGAAGACCCTGATGACCGAGCTGGCCAAGCAGAAGGTTCAGGCCGTCGTTCTCGGCTGCACGGAGCTGGTGCTCGCGGTGGACGCCCGCGCGAATGTGCTGCCGGTCTACGACACCACCGCGATCCATGCCCGCGCGGCGGTCGAATGGATGCTCGCCGAGGAAGAGCAGGCGAGGGCAGCCGCCTAAGTGGTCTCGGGCTCCAACTCCGGATTGGTGAGGAGCAGCGCCAGCGGAAGCGCGAACGCCAGCATGGTATAGGCCAACCGTAGCTCAGTGACGGCTGGCAGAAACCATAACGGTGCGACCGCGGCTCCGGCGAGCAAAAGCAGTAGCGCAAAGGCCGTGGTGTCGCTGGTCGCCACGCCGACCTCGTTGATGCTTCCACGCTCTGCCAGCAGCCCGTTGATGCGGCTGATCGTGCGGCTTGCCGTTCCGGTGCACAGCGCCGGGATCAAGGCGTGGATGAGGCACGCGATGCCTGCGGCAAGGGAGAGCAGAGCGATCGTCCGGGCGAAACGGAGATGCTCCCAATAGGTCTCGCCGGCAGCCGCGAGATGCGCCTTGGAACGCTCGATCACAGGACCTCCCAACTTTGCGGGGTCTGAAGGAGGGGAGTTTTTCAGCGTTCGTCAATCTCGAAGTCGGCAGGAAGGCGACAAATGTCCGGGCGATTGCGCCGAGTTGATGACTGGCTAGACGGGCTGATCGACCCTAAATCGCTCCGATGGATCGCACCCCGGCAGATCGTCCCCATCATCCTCGAGCGTCCGAGCGCTTCAACGAGGAGCAGGCGACCTATGCCGTGCGGGGTGCGGACCAGCCGGACCTGGAGAAGGGGGTCGCCGCAATCCGCGAGGTGCTTAAGACGCTCCCGGTGCGCCCCGGCGTCTATCGGATGCAGGATGCGCGCGGCGACGTGCTCTACGTCGGCAAGGCGCGGGCGCTGAAGAACCGCGTAACCAACTACACGCAGGTCGCTCGTCTTCCGAAGCGGCTTCAGCGAATGGTGGCGCAGACGCGGTCAATGACGATCGTCACGACGCGGACGGAGGCGGAGGCGCTGCTGCTGGAGGCGCAGCTGATCAAGCGCTTCCGGCCTGCCTACAACGTCTTGCTCCGCGACGACAAAAGCTTCCCCTTCATCCTCCTTCGCGAGGACCATGCCTTTCCGCGCGTGCAGAAGCATCGAGGTGCGCGGCGAGCGAAGGGACAGTATTTCGGCCCGTTCGCCAGCGCCGGCTCGGTCACGCGGACTCTCAACGCGCTGCAGAAGCTGTTCCTTCTGCGGAGCTGCTCGGACAGCTATTTCGAGAACCGTTCGCGGCCCTGCCTGCTCTATCAAATCAAGCGCTGCTCGGCCCCATGCGTCGGCCGCATCAGCAAGGCGGACTATTCGGAGCTGGTTGAAGACGCGAAGAACTTCCTGTCGGGCAAATCGACGGGCGTTCAGGCAAGGCTGTCCAAGCAGATGGCGCTTGCCGCCGAAAAGCAGGATTACGAGCTTGCCGCCGTCTATCGCGACCGCCTGCGCGCGCTGACCTACATCCAGGGATCGCAGACGGTGCACGCCGAAGGCCTCGGCGATGCCGATGTGTTCGCGCTTGCCTGCAAGGCCGGAACTATGTCGATCCAGGGTTTCTTCATCCGCGGCGGTCAGAATTGGGGACACCGCGCCTTCTTCCCGGCGCACACCAGCGACGTCCCCGAGACCGAAGTGCTGTCGAGCTTCCTCGTCCAGTTCTACGAGGACATGCCGCCGCCGAAGCGAATCCTCGTCGACCGTGAGCTTCCGGATCGCGAGCTTCTGGAAGAGGCGCTGTCCGAACGGGCCGGGCGCAAGGTGGTGTTCGAAGTCCCGAAGCGCGGCGACCGCAAGAAGCTGCTCGACCAGGCGCGGCGTAATGCCGAGGAGGCCCTCGACCGGCGGCTCGCCGAGACGACGACGCAGGGCAAAATCCTGCGGGAGCTTGCGGATACGTTCGAGCTTCCCGACGTGCCCAAGCGGATCGAGGTCTACGACAACAGCCACATCATGGGCACGAATGCGACCGGCGCGATGATCGTCGCCGGCCCTGAAGGCTTCCGCAAGAACAGCTATCGCAAGTTCAACATCAAGCGGCCGGAAACGAACCCCGGTGACGACTATGCGATGATGCGCGAGGTGCTAGAGCGCCGGTTCGCCCGGTTGGAGAAGGAAGATCCCGACCGGCAGAGCGGCGAATGGCCCGACCTCGTGCTGATCGACGGCGGCAAGGGCCAGCTCTCCGCCGTCTGCGAGGTGATGGAGGACGCCGGCGTTCACGACGTTCCCGTCGTCGGCGTCGCCAAGGGCCCGCATCATGGTCGCGAAGGCCGCGAAGTCTTCCACTTTCCCGGCGGACGCGAAATCACTCTGCCGCCGAACTCGGCCTTATTGTTCTATATCCAGCGGCTACGCGACGAAGCGCACCGCTTCGCCATCGGCACCCACCGCGCGAAGCGGGCGAAGAGCCTGACCACCTCGACGCTCGACGATGTTCCGGGAATCGGTCCGAGCCGCAAGCGCGCGCTGCTCATGCACTTCGGCACAGCCCGGGCGGTGAAAGGCGCGGCGCTGGAGGATCTCGAACGGGCGCCCGGGATCAGCAAGACGATAGCGCGCCTGCTTTACGATTACTTCCATCCGGCCGGCTGACGCGTGAACATCGAAACGCCGGCAATCGTCTGCGCTCTCCGCACCCATGCGGAGCATGGCGCGGTCGTTCGGCTGATGACTCCGAAGGACGGCTTGCAGGCAGCCTATGTCCGGGGAGCGCGCGGGCGGCGGATGCGGCCGGTTCTCATTGCCGGGAACTTGGTCCAGGCGCGGCTCCGATCGCGAACCGAAGAGCACCTTGCCCATGCCGAGATCGAGCTGACCCACAGCCGCGCGCCATTGCTGTCGGAGCCCTTGCCGGCGGCGGGTATCGACTGGGTCACGGCGCTGACCGCTGCCGCGCTTCCCGAGGCCCAGCCGTATCCGCGCTTGTACGAGGCGCTGGACGCTTTGCTCGCGCTCATCGAAGCGGCCCCGTCGGCGACCGGCTGGGCCGGCTTGCTGGCGCGCTACGAGCTGCTGCTGCTCGCGGAGCTCGGCTTCGGTCTCGATCTCGACCGTTGCGCGGTGACAGGCTCGAACGACGAGCTGGTAGCGGTGAGTCCCCGATCCGGGCGGGCGGTCAGCGCCGCCGAGGCCGAGCCCTATGCGGGCAAATTGCTCCCGCTTCCGAAGTTCGTCCGCGAAGGCGGCAACGCAAGCTGGCCCGAAGTCCGCGACGGCCTCGAACTCAGCGGCCATTTTCTCCTCCGCGACGTGCTCACCGGCCGCTCGGCCGGGCTTGCGGAAACGCGTGCTCGGCTCGTCGACCGGCTGCTTCGCGCGGGCGGCCTCATCTAAGCCGTTGTTTGCGGGGGCGAGCTGTCCTAGCTTTTCAACCGTGACAAGCCTCGACACGCTCGCGATGCTCTTCCCGAATGTCGCGACGACGCACGGCATCACGGTCCGCGTCGCCGTAAGCTATCTGGCCGAACAGTCCGACCCCACCATCAACCGCTGGTTCTGGTCCTATCATGTGCGGATCGAGAACGGAGCCGAGCGCTCGGTGCAGTTGCTTTCGCGCAGCTGGAAGATCACGGACGGCCGCGGCGTGGTGCATGAAGTGCATGGCGAAGGCGTGGTCGGGGAGATGCCGTTGATCGCTCCGGACGGAAGCTTCGACTATGTCTCGGGTTGCCCGCTCGACACTCCGAACGGCTCTATGAGCGGCAGTTATCGGATGGTCGACGAAGATGGCGGGACGTTCGACGTGGACATCCCGAAGTTCGCGCTGCTCGCGCCAATCAATTGATTGCAGCGGGACTTAGCCCCGCTCGCCTGCGCCCTGCTGCACCGGAGGAGGCGTGTTCGTGCCGAGCGCTGTCCAGCGAGAAGCCGAATTGCAGCTGCTCGTCAGAGTGATCTGCTGGCCGGCCTGGAAGGGCTGGGCGTAGGGCCAGCATTCCTGCGCCGCGCCCGTCGTCAGGCAAAGCCGCCCGCCCGACGCGGTCCACGTGCCGGGAACGATATTGCCGCCCGGAGTCTGGATGCGGGCGACTCCGCCGGGATCGAAGAAGACGGTGTTCGTAACGCCATTGGTCTCGACCTGGACCGATTGGCCCGTGATCTCGCTTCCAGGCATCCATCCGGACTGGGTGAGACCCGCTACGGGCGCTCCGAGAAGCAGGGCTCCAGCCGCCGCTTTGATGAATTCACTCTTGCCCATGCCAGTCTCCCTAGATCGAAGCCCGTTTCCCAAAGCTCGCAGCACACGCGAGCCCAGGCCGTTACGGGCTGATCGGAAGGTTGATCTCTCCGTCCGAATCGTTGTGCTTCAGCACGACAGCGGCGATCGCGACGATTGCCGCGAGCCCGACAAGCAGCGGCAGGGCGCCGATACCACCGCCGACGGCGGCAGGCGCAACTGCGGCCGCGGGGGGCGGCGGCGGCTCGGTCACTACGGGCGGCGGGGCGGCATCCACAACCGGGAGGACACAGCCAGGCTGAGTGCCTGCGGCCTGGGCCATGGCAGCACCTGCCGCGGCAGCAGCCTGGGCCGCGCCGGCGGCGCAAACGGCTGCGCGCGATTCAGACGTTCCGAAGACGCTAAGGGCGACGAGAGGATCGATCGAACGGGGCGCTGCGCTAGCGGCGGATCCGGCCATGAGCGACATCGCTGCCAAAGCCGCAGTTAGGTTCCGAGCGGACGCCACGGTGATTCTCCCAAACCCAATGTGGAGGCAAGTTGCACCAGAATGGATGAAACGCAAGTTACCGGGTCTCGGTTTCCTTGCAATCCGCGCTTTTTTCACGGTGAGTGGCAGGAACGCCCCATCCCCCGAGAAACCTGAGATTTCCGCGTCTGAGCGTGGCTTCGGCGTCATCAGATCGGCGATGGCTTGTGCCTGTGAGCCGGTCCTCTAAGCCAGTTCCATCCAGAATGGAGCAATCAGTCCATTTCGGAGTTACCAAATGCTAAGGGGGTGCCGGGGCGGCGCTTTCCAAAAACGTCCACCCGAGCATCCGTCAGGAGATCGCTGCTGGCGAACTTGATCAAGGTGTCGATTTGCTGAGCCGGATTTCACCTTTCGGAAGCGGTGTCACCGCTGCTCCTGCGGGCCGGCGAGCCTATGCCGTTGGCGACATCCACGGCCGGCTCGACCTTCTCGACGACCTCTTGCAGCGCATCGAAGCCGACAACGCCTCGCGGTCCCGCGCCCGGGTCACCATAATCTTCCTCGGCGACCTGATCGACCGCGGCCGGCAGTCCGCCCAGGTGGTAGAGCGCCTGAGGCGCTATCGGCCGCGATTTGCCAAGACCGTCTTCATCATGGGCAATCACGAGGAAGTGCTGCTGCGTATCCTGGCCGGCGAAACCGCGATCTTACCCGACTGGCTGCGCTTCGGCGGAGCCGACTGCCTCCGCAGCTACGGGATAGATCCTTCCCAGC
>DASUVP010000234.1:0-3259 GCA_036378895.1 Sphingomicrobium sp. | reverse complement strand
CGGCACGATGAACAATGCGAACACGCCGGTAGCGAGATCTCCGGTCATCGCCGCTACTTTCCCGGCCCAATAGGGGCCGAGAGCGAGGCCAACCAGAGATGTTCCGAGGATGTAGGTCGCGCCGGCTGTTCCGCGCATTCGGGGCAGGACAAGATCCTGCAGCGTGGCGACGGCTGCTCCGACCCAGAGTGCGCTGCACAATGCGATATAGGGCGCGACGATGTAGAAGCTCGTGAGGCTGTCCGTCGTGAAGTTCCAGTAGATGGCGGGCACGGGAAGTATGATCGCGGCCATGTTCACGTAGATTCGTCCCGCCGCGTGCCGCTGGCGGAGGAGGTCGCTGATGTACCCGCCCAGAATCACGCCGATTGCCGAGGCGGCGGCGGCACTCCACCCGAAGATCGTCGAGACCTCTTCCGCGGCCGTTCCGCCGGTCAGGATCAGGGCTGCGTCCGTCGGTCCAGAGTAGAAGGTGCGGAGGACGTACGGCGGAATCCAGAAGGCGACGGCATAGCTGACGAAGCTGATGCTTCCGAACGCGATCACCAGCATCGCAGTGATCGGTGTTCCCCAGATGAGCTTGTGGGTGGCCGGGTCGCGCTGTTTGAGCGACTGGGTCCAGCTGAAGACGGCGTAGATTCCGACCCACCAGGCGATCCACTGCGGCCAGTCGCCGGATAATGATCCGAGCAAGAAGGCTCCGCCCGCGCTGAGCGCGAGGACTGCGAGGTTTGGTCCGAGCGCGCCGGGTATGCGCGCAACGCTGAGCAGTGTCAGCGGGGGCAGGATGGCCGCAAGTTCGCGGCCGAATTCGCGCCAGGCGTTGGGGCGGACGATGTCGGTGGGATGGCCGTCGATCGCCCCGCGCATCGGCTCCTTCAGCGTCCAGATCCAGGCGGCCAGGAGAAGTCCGGGGAGCCCCACGGCGAGAAATGCGGCCTGCCAGGGCGCAAGCCCCAACGGGGCGATCGACGGATCGGGAAACTGACGCCCCCATTCGGCGAGCACGAAGCCACCGATCGGCAGCGCGATGCCTCCGCCGATATAGAGACCGCTCGAGTAAATCGACAAAGCGGTCGCCCGGCGCTCCTTCGGAAAATAATCGGCGATCATCGAATAGGCGGCGGGCGAGGCGCTCGCCTCTCCTATCCCGACTCCCACACGGGCTGCGGCGAGCATGGCGAAGTTTTGGGAAAAGCCGGACAGAGCGGTCATTGACGACCACAGAGCGAGCCCGATGGCCATCAGGCGGCCGCGGTACCAGCTGTCGGCTAGCCGCCCCAAGGGGATGCCGAACAAAGCGTAGAAAACCGCGAAGGCGGTGCCGTAGAGAAAGCCGATCTGCGCGTCGTCGAGCTCGAGGTCCGCCTTGATGCTTTCCGCGAGGATCGAGACGATCTGGCGGTCGATGAAGTTGAAGATGTAGACAATGACGAACAGGATCAGCGCGTACCAGGCGTAGGCGGAAACGCGGGGGCGCGCGGCGGCTGCAGGTTCTTCAGTCACGCTCGCGCTCTCCTCACGAACTCGACAAAGATGACGGGGCGGAACAGAAACGCAAGCCGCGCATAGTGGGGAAGAGGAGAATGCTATGATGCGTGCGAAGCTTGTGGCGTTGGCGTTTCTTGCAGCGGGCTGCGTTCCGATGGCGCCGCCGGACGTGCCGGTTTCGACCGTGAACCTGGTGTCGAGCAGTGGAGCGGTGCTGGGAATGGTGCGCGTGTTCAGCGAGCCCACCGGCCTGATGCTGCGGATCGAGGCGGCGGGATTGCCGCCTGGAGTGCATGGCGTTCACCTGCACGCGGTCGGTCGTTGCGAGCCTCCCGGGTTCACGAGCGCGGGCCCTCACTGGAACCCGACGGCGCGGAAGCACGGCCATCGCAACCCGGAAGGGTTCCACATGGGCGACCTCGGCAACCTTGGAGTCGGCGCGGACGGAAAGCTGGTCGCGGGCCTGCTGGTCCCGCAGGCGCGTTTTGACGCTTTGCGCGATGCGGACGGAGCGGCGTTGGTGCTGCACGCGAAGGCTGACGATGAAATGACCGACCCTAGCGGGAATAGCGGCGACCGCATCGCCTGCGCGGTGCTATAGGCGTCGCCATGGCGAAGAAGACGAAGCTGCCGAAGCGGCTCGGGGGCGTGAAGATTCCCAGGAAGCTGCGCAAGCGCGGGGCGCCGCTCTACGCGCTGATGAGCAATCCGATGGTCAGAAACGTCGTTGCGGACATGCTCGCGGTGGGTCTGCTCGCGGCGGCGGATGCGATGTCGAAGCAGCCCAAGGTCAAGAAGGCGGGCAAGAAGGCGAAGGGCGCTGTCGAGGACGTCGGCGAGAAGGCCGGGACGGGCGCCGCGAACGTCGGCAAGGTGCTGGCCTTCATCGCCCGCGAAGGCGCGCACGCCATCAAGAACCGCTGAGCTTCAATCGCGAAACAGCAGGGAGTATAGGAACGCTCGCCTTCCGAATTTGAAGGGGGTATTTCCATGACCGCATTCAACACCGTGCGCTTCAACGTGAAGCCCGATCGCGAGCAGGACTTCCTGACAGCTCACAAGAACGCCGACCGGAGCTGGCCGGGCCTGAGAAGCGCCAACCTCATCAAGACCGGCGACCAGAGCTACTGCATCATCGGCGAGTGGGACGACATGGACAGCCTGGCGGCCGCGCGGCCGTTCATGCTGTCGACGCTGGACAGCTTCCGCGACACGCTGGAGGGCGACACGGACCCGGTGTCGGGTCCGGTGGTGCTGGAGCTGAAGTAGGACCGCGCGCCTAGGATTTGCTCAAATTGTCGAACTGGATGACCAGGCGCGAGCGCTCCCACAGCTCGTATCGGAGGCCGTCCATCATGTTTTTCGCCGCGTCGATCGCGGCGGGGTCATCGTCCGCGTCGATCCATTCGGCGGACACGACCTTGCCCACCCCGTCGAGGCCGTAAAGCCTGTAGGTTCCCACTGTTGATGCCTTCAAACCGTTGCCGCCGGAGCGACGTTTCGGAGAGCCAACGACGAGCCGCCGCCGCGGTTTGATCGGATGCGACGAGTTGTGGTCAGAAGTCGCCGATTGGCGGCCTTATTGGATTTTTTTCCGGCCGTTCTTGGCGCATTCATTGGGTCGCGGGTGGTCAGACGCAATGGCCGACGACTGCTGTTCATCGAAGGGCGTGGAACTCGAGAAGCTTGCGCGGCAGGCCGATCAGCGGCGCGTGCTGGTGATTGTGCTGGCCGTCAACCTCACCATGTTCTTCGCGGAGTTCGGGGC
>DASUVP010000233.1:0-5608 GCA_036378895.1 Sphingomicrobium sp. | reverse complement strand
ACGGTCGATTGTCAGATCTTCCGGCCGTACCCCTTCCAGTGCGGAGAGGCGTCCGCCCAGGACATGGTAGCGGCCAGGAAAGAGGCGCGATCGGTCGAGCGCCCACAGGTCGGCGACTTCCTCGACTACGCAGAGGCTTTTATCGTCCCGGCGAGGGTCCTTGCAGATGCCGCAAGGGTCCGATGTGTCCACATTCCCGCAGGTTGAGCAGGTCGATAGCCTCTCCGAGACACGCTGGAGAGCCGACAGAAGCGGCTCCAGCGCCGTCTGACGCTTCTTCATGAGGTGCAGCACTGCCCGGCGGGCCGAGCGGGGCCCAAGCCCCGGAAGCCGTGCCAGTGCGCCTGCGAGCGCTTCGATCTCCTCGGAAGCCATTGCAGGGGTGAGGTAGGCAAATTCCCCGAGGTTCGCCATAGGGCGCGGCGATGCGGATCATCTTCATGGGATCGCCCGAGTTCGCCGTGCCGGCGCTGGATGCACTCGTCGAGGCGGGTCACGAGGTCGCGGCGGTCTACTGCCAGCCGCCGCGGCCCGCTGGACGGGGCAAGGCCGACCGGAAGACCGCCGTGCACCAGCGCGCGGAGGCGCTTGGGCTTGAGGTCCGGACGCCGCGAACGCTGCGGGATGCCCATGAGCAGGCGAAATTCGCGGCTATTGGCGCCGATCTGGCGGTCGTAGCCGCTTATGGGCTGATCCTGCCCAAGCCCATACTCGATGCTCCACGGATGGGCTGCGTGAACATCCATGCATCGCTCCTGCCGAGGTGGCGGGGAGCTGCGCCTATCCAGCGGGCGATCCTTGCTGGGGACGAGGTGACTGGCGTTACCATCATGCAGATGGACGCTGGCCTCGATACGGGTCCGATGCTGCTCAAGTGTGAGCTGCCGCTTGATGGCAAGAATGCTGGTCAAGCTACGGAAGAATTGGCGAACCTCGGCGCGTCCGCCCTGCTGGAATGGATCGCGAACCGGACCCCGCCTGAGAAGCAGCCCGAAGAAGGCGTCACCTATGCGTCCAAGGTCGACAAGGCCGAGGCGAGAATCGACTGGACCCGCCCAGCGGTGGAGATCGAGCGCCAGGTCCGGGCGTTCGCCCCTGTCCCGGGCGCATGGTTCGAAGCGAACGGCGAACGGATCAAGCTGCTCGATGCAAGGGCCGGCAGCGATGCATCGGGGAGGCCTGGAGAAGTTCTCGACGACTGCCTGAACGTGGCGGCGGGCGATGGCTACGTCCGGCCCCTCAAGGTCCAGCGCGCCGGAAGGAGCGTGATGACCGTCGAAGAGCTTCTGCGCGGCTTCGCGATTCCCAAGGGCACGATCCTGCAGTGACCCGCTGGCGGCTGACCATCGAGTTTGACGGCCAGCCCTTCATGGGCTGGCAGCGGCAGGACCACGGGCCGTCGGTGCAACAGGCGCTCGAGGAAGCGATCCATCGCATGACGGGCGAGCTGACGGCGGTTCATGCCGCGGGCCGGACCGATGCGGGCGTCCATGCGCTGGCGATGGCAGCGCATGTCGAGGTAGCGAAGACGCTGACAGAGCATCGCCTGCGCGAGGGTCTCAACGCGCTCGTTCGTCCCAATCCAATCTCGGTGACCGCGGTGCAGCCGGTCGGCGACAATTGGCACGCCCGCTTCTCATGTGTCGGCCGCAAGTATCTGTATCGCATCCTCAATCGGCGAGCCCCGCCGGCGCTGGACCGGGGACGCGTGTGGCACATCGCGGTCCCGCTCGACGTGGAAGCGATGGCCGACGGCGCCGCGATGCTCGTCGGCCGCCACGACTTCACGACCTTCCGGTCGGTCCATTGCCAGTCGGACAGTCCCGTAAAAACGCTCGATCGGCTGGACGTCAGGCGTGTCGGTGAAGAGATCCATGTCGAGGCGGCCGCTCGCAGCTTCCTGCATCATCAGGTGCGTTCGATGGTTGGCTGCCTCACTCTCGTCGGACGCGGTCAGTGGCAAGCGGACGACATCCGCCGGGCGCTCGAGGCCCGGGACCGGGCGGAGCTAGGACTTAATGCCCCTTCCGAAGGCCTCTACTTCGTCGAGGCGGTCTATCCCTAGACCAGGATCTCGCGGGCGCGGGGGTGGCTCAGAAACTCCTGCGGGCTTGCGCTGAGGCCGTAGGCGCCGGAGCAAAAAATCGCGACGAGATCGCCGACCTCAGCGCGCGGAAGCGACACCTCATGAGCCAGCAGGTCGAGTGGAGTGCACAGGCAGCCGGTGATCGTTACATCCTCTTCGGGCTCGGCGCCGAACCGAGTGGCGATGGCCACCGGATAGTTGCGGCGCAGGAGCTGGCCGAAATTGCCGGACGCTGCGAGCATGTGCTGAAGGCCGCCATCGGTGACGAGGAAGGTTTCGCCGCAGCTCTCCTTCCGGTCGACGATCCGCGTCAGGTAGACGCCCGCCTCACTGACTAGCCAACGGCCAAGCTCGATTGCGAAGGCCGTTTCACCGAGGATTTTAGGACGCTCTGCCAACGTCTTGGCCAACGCCGCTCCGACGGCGTCGAGATCGAGCGCCTTGTCGCCGGCGAAGTAGGGAATGCCGAAACCGCCACCCAGATTGACTTCGGGCGGGGGCGCTCCGGCCTGCTCGGCGATCTCCGCCGCGAGCGCAACCGTGGCAGCCTGAACCTCGATCAAGGCATCGGCATGGAGGGCCTGGCTGCCGGTGAAGATGTGCAGTCCCCGCCAGTCGGACCCGGCCTCGACGAGGCGCCGAACCAGGGCTGGAGCGCGGTCGTGGTCGACGCCGAATTGACTGGCCAGCCCGCCCATCTTCATGCCCGCACCCTTGAGCGCGAACGGCGGGTTCACCCGCACGGCAAGCTTCGGCGGCCTGCTTCCCTCCGCCGCGATCGCCAAGGCGCGCTCCGCTTCGCCCTCGCTTTCAAGGTTGATCGTCACACCGGCGCGTATTGCGGTTTCCAGCTGCCGGTCGGTCTTCCCGGGACCGGCGAAGCTGATTGGAAGACCGAGGTGAGCAACCCGCCCCAACTCGCCGGCAGAAGCGACGTCGAAGCCATCGACCTTGTCGGCAATCCATGACAGCAGTGGCGCGTAAGGATTTGCCTTTACGGCATAATGCAATGCGACGTCCTGCGGTATCGCCGCACGGAAACGTTCGATCTGCCGGCCGATGATCCGGCTGTCATAACCGAACAAGGGCGTGCCGCCCGCCTCCGCAACCAGGTCATCGGCTGAGCGGCCTCCTATCGCGAGCCGTCCACCGTCGGCGCTGAAGCCGGGCGGTATTGGCCCCATCGGCTTCATGCGAACTCCTTTACCAGCGCGGCCCGGTCGACCTTGCCATTGGGGGACAGCGGTAGCGCGTCGCGCCACACGATCTCTCTTGGCTGCATGTAGGCCGGTAGCTCCCTGGCAAGGTGAGCCCGAAGGCGCTCCTCGGCCTCCTCGCCCTTGGCAACGGCAATGAGCCTGACCGCCTGGCCGAGCCGCTCGTCCTTCACGCCCAGGGCCAGCACTTCGCGCACGGCTCCACTCGCCAGCGCTGCCTCCTCGATCTCGGTCGGGCTCAGGCGGTTGCCGCTGACCTTGATCATCGCGTCGTCCCGGCCGCGGAAGCGGATCAGGCCGTCGGCGCCTCGAACGGCCCGATCACCCGACCAGGCGGCCGTCCCGCCATATTTCGAGAATGAAGGTGCCGGCCTGAACCGCTGCGCCGTGCGTTCGGCATCTTCCCAATAACCTTTCGCAACCAGTGGCCCGGCGTGGACGAGCTCACCCACCTCTTCCGGCGCGGCTTCGGCCCCGTCTTCGCGAACGATCAGCACTTCGGCAAAGGGGATCGCCCTGCCGACGCTGTCAGGATGCTCATCGGCGAGCATTGGGGCGAGGCTGGTCGAGCGAAACGCCTCGGTGAGGCCGTACATCAAGTGCACATCCGCTTGCGGAAACAGCCCACGCAGCTTGAGGAAAACCGTCTCCGGCAGATGGCCGCCGCTATTCGTCAGCGTCCTCAGCGAAGCGCCCTCACCATTCGACCAATCCGCTTCCGCCAGCTGAACCCATAAGGGCGGAACACCGGCGAGCACGGTGACGTCATGGCGTCCAACCGCGCGAACCACGTCCTTCGGCAAAAGATAGTCGAACGCGATCGCATGCCCGCCTGCAGCCCAGGCCGAGAGCAACTGATTCTGGCCGTAGTCGAAGGCGAGCGGAAGGACTGCGAGCGTCCTGTCCTCACTCGTCAGGCCGAGGTAGCCCGCCACGCTGATCGCTCCGAGCCACAGGTTGGCGTGGCTGAGCATCACGCCCTTCGGCCTGCCCGTTGAACCGGATGTGTAAAGAAGAGCCGCAAGCTCCTCGGGGTCGCGCGACGACGCCTGCATCGCGGAACCGGCCAATTCCCACTCTTCAAGGGCGACGAGCTTCGCATCTGCCCTGTCGCCTGGCTCCAGAGAATTCAGCCGCGCCTCATTGGCAATCAGGAGGCTGGCGCCACTGTCCGCGAGGATATGCGCCGCCTGCGTGCGTTTCAGCACCGGATTGATCGGCACATGGATGAGCCCCGCACGGGCAGCGGCAAGCGGCAGGATACAGGCGAGCTTGGTCTTCGCCATCCAGCTCGCGATGCGGTCGCCCGGCTTCAACCCTCCAGCGACCAGAGTTGCGGCGGTCCGGCCGACGTCGTCCTCCAGCTGGGCGTAGGTCAGCACGTTCTTGCCCGCGGTCAACGCAATCGCATCCGGCGCGCCGCGGCCGGCAAGCCGGTCGAGTGGAGAAGGCGTCGCGTCGAGCGTCACGCCGCCGTCATTGCCGCGAGAGAGCGGCGAGGCAATGATGTTGCCGTAACAATGGCCTTCGACTAGGGCCGCCGCGTGCTCAAGAAAGCCGAAAAAGCGCCCGACGAAGTCATCGCCGAAGTGACGGTGCGCGAGCTTCTGTCCGACGTGCTCGGCCTGGCGCAGGATCAGGTCAGCGGCTTTGCCGATTCTACGGCCTTGTTCGGATCGCTGCCCGAGTTCGATTCGATGGCGGTCGCCAATTTCCTGACGGCCCTCGAAGAGCGTCTCGGCGTTCTGATCGAAGACGACGACGTTGATGCCGAAGACTTCACCAGCTTCGGCAGCCTGATCGATTTCGTGGAGCGGCTGCGCAGCCGTTGATTCCTATTCGGCCGCGAGCGCTTCGAATTCCTGCGCCGCGAGATACTTTTCCGCATCCAGCGCGGCCATGCAGCCCGTTCCGGCGGCAGTGACCGCCTGGCGGTAGATCTTGTCCATGACGTCGCCGCAGGCGAACACGCCCGGGATACTCGTCTTGGTCGTGCCAATTTCGACCTGGATGTAGCCGTCGCTGTCGAGCTCTAGCTGGCCGCTGAACAGCTCCGTCGCGGGCTTGTGGCCGATCGCGACGAAGGCGCCCTCGACCGGCAGCCGCGTGATCTCGCCGGTCAGGCGATTTTTGATGTCCAGTCCGACCAGCGCCTCGGGCTCTCCGCCCGCGACGAACTCGGCGACTTCCGAATCCCAGATGATCTTGATGTGCGGGTTGGCGAACAGCCGGTCCTGCAGGATCTTCTCGGCGCGCAGGGAATCACGGCGGTGGATCAGGGTGACGTCATGGCTGTGGTTGGTGA
>DASUVP010000232.1:0-5011 GCA_036378895.1 Sphingomicrobium sp. | reverse complement strand
TGCGGGGAAGCCGCAACCGACGGGCCACGGCACCGCCGTCGCCTCGCTTATCGTCGGCAACCAGGGGCCGTTCCGCGGCGCGGCACCCGGTGCCTCTCTCTTCGTCGCCGACGTCTATGGCGGCTCGCGCGCCGCTGGTTCTGCCAGTGCCATCGTCCCGGCCCTCGGCTGGCTGGCGTCGAAGCGGCCGCAAGTGATCAACATCAGCCTCGTCGGTCCTCAGAACAGGGTCGTTCAGCGCGCCGTCCAGGTGCTCCGCGCGCGCGGGATCCAGATTGTCGCGGCCGTCGGCAACGACGGGCCCGCCGCGCCGCCGCAATTTCCCGCCTCCTACCCTGGCGTGGTCGCCGTCACCGGCGTCGACGCGCGCGGCCGGGCGCTTCCCGAAGCGGGCAAGGCGTCGCATCTCGATTTCGCGGCGCCCGGCTCGGACATGGCGGCGGCGCTTCCCGGCCAGGGCTATGCCAAGGTCCGCGGGACCAGTTTCGCGGCACCGCTTGCGACCGCGCGATTGGCGCTCAGCGGGTCCGTCCAGAGGCTCGCCTCGGAAGCCCGCCCCGGCAAAGGCCGCGTCGGCCGCGGAATCGTCTGCGGCGATTGCCGGATCGAGCCGAAAGCCGTCCGGGCGAAATAAAATCGCCGTCCCGGGATGAAGCCGCGAGTCGGCGTCGTTCTCCTTGCTGAGGGACAAGAGCCCTCCAGGTTTGAAGGAGAATCTCATGCTGAAATCCATCCTGATCGCCGGCGCTGCGGTCGCTCTCGCGGGTGCTCCCGCGAACGCCCAGTTGCTCGGCGGCGTGACCGGCGCCGCCGTGAACGGAACGGTCAACGGGACCCTGGGCGGGACCGTCAACGGTACGCTTGGCGGAGTCCTGAACTCCACCGGCAATGTCGGCGGATCGCTCAACGGTTCGGGCTCGCTCGCCAACAGCGTGACGAGCACGATCACAAACAGCGTCTCGTCGGCGGGTCGTGTCGAGGGTCGCGGGAACGGCACCGGCAATGTCGGGCTCGCGGGCGTGGTCACCGGTACGGGAAATGCCGCTGGAAGCGTGACCGGCGCCGGGAATGGCGCGGGTAACCTGGCCGGCTCAACCGGCGGGCTGGTCAACGGTGCTGGCAGCGCCGCCGGAACCGTGACAAGCGCCGCGAATGGTGCCGGCAATCTCGCCGGCTCTGCCAACGGGCTGCTCAATGGCTCGGCCCGCGGGTCAGGTTCGGCAAACGGCTCGGCCAGCAAGAGCGCCGGCCTCAACATTGCAGGCCAGCCGCTCACGATCGGAGCGAACGGCAGCGGCTCGGCGAACGGCAATGCCAATGCCAGCCGCAACGGCGGTTCGCTATCGGCGGCCACGTCGGGCAATGCCAATGGCAATGCCAGCGCGTCGGCTTCCTACGGCAACTGAACCCCGCCCCTGACGCCTCCTGCAGGGGTAACTGGCCCGCCGCTCCCCCAGCGCGGCGGGCCTTTCATTGTCCTGTCGTCGCGGTAATGCCGCGCGCATGAAATGCTTCTGGGACGACCGGCAGAGGTTGCACGCGCCGGCGGGCGAATTCTTCAACGGCGCTATGCATCCGGCCGCCGAGCATCCGGGCCGCGTCGATGCCATCCTGCAGGCAATCGGACCGACCGCCGCGCCGGACGACGCGGGTCTCGAACCGATCCTGCGCGTGCATCCGGTGGGCTATGTCGAATTCCTTCGAACAGCCCACGCTCAATGGCGAGCGGCCGGTCGCGACGGCGATGCCTTCCCCTACACATTTCCTGTCGTCGGCCGCCGCCCGCTGAACCTCAGCCGGATCGACGCACAGCTCGGACAGCACAGTTTCGATACGTCGACCCCGATCGCCGAGCGCACCTGGGACGCGGCCTACTGGTCGGCACAGACGGCGGTTGCGGCAGCGGAATCCGTGCTCGGTGGCGAGCGTTCAGCCTTCGCCTTGTGTCGTCCGCCGGGCCATCATTCGGGAGCCGATTTTCTCGGCGGCTATTCCTACCTCAGCAACGCAGCCATTGCCGCCGAGCACGCCGTGGCTGCCGGGCGGCGCATCGCCGTTCTGGACGTCGACTATCATCACGGCAACGGCACACAGGACATCTTCTACGATCGCGCCGACGTCGCCTTTGCTTCGGTCCATGCGGACCCGGCGACCGACTATCCCTTCTTCTGGGGCCATGCGGACGAAGCGGGCGCTGGCGAAGGCGAGGGCGCTACACTGAACCTGCCGCTGCCACGCGGCACCGGCTGGACGAGCTACGCTCCTGCGCTCGCCCAGACGCTCGACTGGATCGATCGGCATGAGCCTGACCTACTGGTCGTCTCCTTCGGTGCGGACACCTACGACGGCGATCCGATCAGCCACTTCAAGCTAAAGACGGGCGATTATGCGCCGATGGCGCGGCAGATTGCATCGCTCGGCCTCCCGACCGTCGTGGTGATGGAAGGCGGCTATGCCGTCGACGCGCTCGGCGCGAACGTCGCGGAGTTCCTCAGCGGATTCTGATCAGTGCTTCGGGCTGGTCGAAGCGACGATCTTGTCCATGAAGGCGAGCATCACGCCCGAAGCGATGAAGACCAAATGGATGATCACCATCCAGAACAATTGCTGCTCCTTGCCGGCGTCCATCGCTCCAGGCTCCAGCGCCATGAAGTTCTTGAGCAGGTTGATCCCGGAAATGGCGACGATCGACGCTACCAGCTTGAGTTTCAGGCCCGCGAAGTCGACCTTGCCCATCCAGTCCGGGCGGTCCTTGTGCTCGCCGATGTCCATCTTCGATACGAAATTCTCATAGCCGGCGAACAGCACCATCAGCAGCAAGTTGCCGGTGAGCGTGATGTCGATCAGCGACAGCACGGCGAGAACCGCCTCCGATTCCGTCATCACCAAAGTGTGCGTGACGATGTGCCAGCTTTCCTGGGCGAACTTGACCAGGAGCATTCCCAGCGCCGCGACCATCAGCAGATAGAAGGGCGCCATCAGCCAGCGGCTTGCGAACAAGACGGATTCGAGCCCGTGCTCGACCCGCTCCTGAAGAGACGGCTTCGCCTCTTCCGCTACGATACGCTGGTGCTTCATGCCGCAACTCCCGAAGTACGGGAGCGCCTTTAAACGGAGAGGGTTAAAACGGGACTAAGCAGGCGATCGACATGGACCACTTTCAGGAACGGAACGGCGAGCTCTGGTGCGAGGATGTCCCGCTCGCCGCCATTGCCGAGGCCGTGGGAACGCCAGTCTACGTATACTCGACCGCGACGATGGTCCGGCACGCCAACGTCATGCGGGAATCGCTCCACGGCCTGGATGACCCGCTCGTCGCCTACGCCGTGAAGGCCAATCCGAACGCCGCAGTGCTCGCGACCTTGGCCTGTGCAGGTCTGGGCGCGGACGTCGTATCCGCCGGCGAATACCGCCGCGCCCGAGCCGCCGGCGTGCCTTGCGACCGCATCGTCTTTTCGGGAGTCGGCAAGACCGAAGCGGAAATGGCCGAGGCGCTGAAGGGCGGGCTGCTGCAGTTCAACGTCGAATCCGTCGAAGAGGCGCGGACGCTCTCGTCGGTGGCGACTTCCATGGGCCAGGTCGCGCCGATCGGGTTTCGAATCAATCCGGACGTGGAAGCCGGAACGCATGTCAAGATCACGACTGGGACCGTCGATAACAAGTTCGGGATTCCGGCGGACCAGGCGCTCGCGGCCTATGCGGAAGCGGGTGCGCTCCCAGGGATCGAGGTCAGCGGAATGACCGTCCATATCGGGAGCCAGCTGACCAGCCTCGACCCGCTCGAAAAGGCGTTCGTCCGGCTCGGCGATATCCTGAGCGCGGTGCGCGACGCCGGCACGGAGATCCGTCTAGTCGACCTGGGCGGCGGCCTCGGCGTGCCCCATGGCCGCGATCAGCCGGATCCGCCCAGCCCGCAGGACTATGGGGAGATGGTTCGGCGGGTGACCCAGGGCTGGGACGCCCGCCTTATCTTCGAGCCGGGACGGCTGATCGTCGCCAACGCCGGCGTCCTTCTGACACGAGTCGTGCGGATCAAGCCGGGGGCGAGGAGCCCGTGGGTGATCGTCGACGCGGCAATGAACGATTTGATGCGGCCCGCGCTCTACGATGCGTTCCACGCCGTCGACGCGGTCGAACGCGACGGTCGGCTGATGACCGCAAACGTCGTCGGTCCGGTGTGCGAGAGCGGCGACACCTTCGCGATGGCGCGGGAGATGGATGCGGTCGAATCCGGCGACCTTGTCGTGTTCAGGACCGCCGGAGCCTATGGGGCCGCCATGTCGAGCGGCTACAACAGCCGGCCGCTCACGCCCGAGGTGCTGGTCGACGGCGGCCGCTGGGCGCTCGTCCGCCAGCGGGTCGACATCGACGAGCTGGCCGCGGCGCCGCTTCCGGAGTGGTTGTCCTAGGAACCTGGGCCGAGGGTCAGCAGCCAGAGATCGGGCACCGCACCGAGGCGGGGCGGAAGCACGCTCGTTCCGATGCCGGCGGTGACCACAACGCGGCGGCGGCCTTCCACGCGCAGCCCGGAGCCGAAGCGTTCGCCGTAGCGGGATTCGTATTTCACCGCGCCGACGAGAGGCAGCTAAATCTGCCCGCAATGGGTATGACCGGCGAGAATCAGGCTGACGTCCGGCGGAGCAACCGCAACAAGCTTCGCATATCGGGCTTAGAGTTTCTCGGTCAGCTCCGGAACGATCTTGAAGAGGTCGCCGACGAGCCCGATGTCCGCGACCTGGAAGATCGGGGCTTCCTCGTCCTTGTTGATGGCGACGATGACCTTCGAGTCCTTCATGCCCGCGAGGTGCTGGATCGCGCCGGAAATGCCGATTGCGATGTACACTTCCGGAGCGACGATCTTGCCGGTCTGGCCAACCTGGTAGTCGTTCGGGGCATAGCCCGCATCGACCGCAGCGCGGCTGGCGCCGACGCCCGCGCCGAGCTTGTCGGCAAGCGGATCGAGGAGCGCGTGGAACTGCTCCGATGAGCCGAAGGCCCGGCCGCCCGACAC
>DASUVP010000231.1:0-7729 GCA_036378895.1 Sphingomicrobium sp. | reverse complement strand
GCGATCCTCAATGCGGCGGTGAACGCCCGCGACGCCATGCCGGAAGGCGGGTTACTGACTTTGTCCACCAGGCCGATCGACGACGGCGAGGAGCGTTTTATCTGCCTGGCGATCCAGGACACCGGCGTCGGCATGCCTCGGGAGGTTGCGAATCGAGCGTTCGAGCCATTTTTCACCACCAAGGAGATTGGCAGGGGCACAGGCCTTGGTCTTTCGCAAATTCACGGCTTTGCAGCGCAAGCCGGCGGCCGCGCGGAGATTCGCTCGAGCGCCGGTCACGGCACGACGATCAACATGGTCCTCCCGCGCACCGACAAGGAAGTGGCGACCGCCACCGAGGCCGAGAGCATGTCGTCGCTCCCGCAGGGGCTGTGCGTCCTTCTCGTCGAGGACAATCCGCAGGTGCGCGAATTCGCCGAACGGTTGCTCGTCGACCTCGGCTGCGAGGTCGTCACGTCCGAAAACGGCGAGGAGGCGCTCGAGCGGATTGCGTCGAATGGCATCGACCTGGTCCTCACGGATGTCGTCATGCCGGGGATGAGCGGCGTCGAGCTGGCCCGCCGCATCCGGCAGAAGCGCCCGGACGTGCCCGTGCTCCTCGCGACGGGCTACAGCGACGAGATCGTGAAGCGCGGCTCGGAATTCGCAGTGCTCGCCAAGCCCTTCGGAGCGGCCGACCTCAGCAAGGCGATGACGGCTCTCCTCAACGAGGCGGAGGCTAAGCGGGAACCTTCTGCTGCTCGGCGCGGGTAATCGCTTCCCTCACGATCCGGCGAGCATCCTCGGCGTCGCCCCAATTACCGACGCGGACCCACTTCTCGGATTCCAGGTCCTTGTAGTGGGTGAAGAAATGCTCGATCTGCTGGAGCACGATCGAGGGCAGGTCCTGCCGTTCGCCGATGTCCGAATAATAAGGAAAGGTCGTGTCGACCGGCACGCAGATGAGCTTCTCGTCGCCGCCATGCTCGTCCTCCTGGTTGAGCACGCCGATCGGGCGGGCGCGAACGACGCAGCCTGGAACGAAGGGCGAGCGGGCGATGACCAATGCATCCAGCGGGTCGCCATCGGGCGATAGAGTGTGGGGAACGAAGCCGTAGTTCGCCGGATAGCGCATCGGCGTGTGGAGGATGCGATCGACGAACAAGGCGCCCGACTTCTTGTCGAACTCATACTTCACCGGCTCGCCGCCGACCGGAACCTCGATGATGACGTTCAGGCTTTCGGGCGGATTGTCGCCGACGGGGATCAAATCGATATTCAAGGAAGAATTGCTCCGGTTCGAAAAAGGCTGAGGCCCGCGAACAATGCCATCAGGCTCAGGAGGACCGACCCCGCCATATAGGCGGCGGCCGACCAGTAAGCGTGCCGCTCCATTAGCAAAGCCGCGTCGAGACTGAAGGCCGAAAATGTGGTGAACCCGCCAAGCACTCCTGTCGTCAGGAAGAGCCGGACGTGCTGCGGAAGGCCTGTTCGGAACGCGAAATATCCTGCGAGCACGCCCAACAGGAAGGAACCGAGCACGTTCACGATGATGGTGCCGAAGGGAAAGCCGAGCCCGAACATTCGCGCAGCAGCCAAGTTGACGCCGTGCCTTAGAGCGCCCCCGATCCCTGCCCCGGCGAAGACGATCAAATAGCCCATTAGCCCCTCCGCACGAGCCATGCGCCAACGAGAACGAGCAGGACCCCGCCGACTTTCTCGATGCTGACCGGTTGCCGCGCGAGCCCAAGCAGCCCGTAATGATCCAGGATGACGGCGCCAACCAGCTGGCCGCCGATCGCCGCGGTCAGTAGAGGCCCGACCCCGATCTTCGGCGCTCCAAACGCCGCGATCGCCACGAAGAAGGCACCGTAGAGGCCGCCGAGCCACGCATACCAGGGCACCGCCTTGAGCTCGGGCGCGAACAGCCGGCCGGAGCTGGCCGCCACCAACGCCCCGAGCGCGATCGTCCCGACGACGAAGGAGATGAAAGCCGCGACGACCGGTGAGCCCGAAGCTTTGCCCAGCAGTGCGTTGGTTGGGGCCTGCACCGCCATCAATACGCCGGCGAAGAGCGCGAGTGCGAGAGTGATAGAGGCTGCGTTCATGCGTGCGCCAATGCCGGACTTGGGCTCCGGAGTCGAACCGGCCCTACGCTGGCAAAGCGGCCGGTTGTCGGACCGCTTCCATCAGGAGCTCGTAGGATCGGAGCCGCGCTTGATGGTCGTAGATCTGCGCGGTCACCATGAGCTCGTCCGGCTTATAGCGTTCGACGAACTGCTCGACCTGGCTGCGCGCCGTTTCCGGGCTGCCGATGGCCGAGCAAGACAGGACGCTGCGCAGAATCGCGCGCGACTGCAGCGGCAAGGTCTCGGCATAGCCGGGCTTCGGCGGCGGCAGCTTCGTCGGCTGGCCCGTGCGCAGCGCGACGAACGCCTGCTGGATCGATGTCGACAGGAGCTCCGCTTCCTCGTCGGTGTCGGCGACGAAGGCGTTGAACCCAAGCATCACGTAGGGCTTGTCCAGCTGCTCTGACGGTCGGAACGACTCGCGATAGACGCGGATGGCCTCGTCGAGCATTTGCGGCGCGAAATGGGACGCGAACGCGTATGGCAGGCCGAGCATCGCAGCCAGCTGGGCTCCGAACAGGCTCGACCCGAGGATCCAGAGCGGGATGTTCAGTCCTTCGCCGGGAATGGCGCGCACCCGGCCGTTCGTGCCTTTGAAATAGCCCTGTAGCTCCAGCACGTCGTTGGGGAACTGGTTCTCGTCGGCGTTGAGGTTCCGGCGCAAGGCGTAGGCGGCCGCCTGGTCCGTGCCCGGCGCTCGACCAAGCCCCAGGTCGACCCGCCCGGGGAATAGCGATTCCAGTGTGCCGAACTGCTCGGCAATCGTTAGTGGTGCGTGGTTTGGCAGCATGATTCCGCCGGCGCCGATGCGGATGCTTGATGTTTGCGTTCCCACATAGGCCAGGGCGACTGCCGTCGCCGCGCTCGCGATGCCGGGCATCGAATGATGCTCCGCCATCCAGAAGCGCCGGTAGCTCAGCCGCTCCGCGTGGGCGGCAAGCTCGGCCGAATTCCGGAGCGCCTGACCGGCATCGCTGCCTTCGACGATGGGGGCGAGGTCGAGAACGGAAAGCGGGACCATCCTGAGGCAAATGGGCGAGCGGCCCGCCGATTCAAGCGGGCCTTGTGCGATTAGCCGTCCGATGCCCGCTTGCGCCTTGTGTCGGCCGCCTTCCGGGCCTTCTCGTCGAGATGGCCGATCCGCTTGAGCGGCGACATGATCCACAGGGTCGCAATAGTTACCAGGGTAAGCACGAGGGCAACGTCGTAGCTGCCGAGGCCGACCGCCGCTCCGATCGCGCCGGTCACCCACAGGCTGGCCGCTGTGGCGGTTCCCTTGACGCTATCCTGCTGCCTGAGAATTGCGCCGCCGCCGATGAAACCCATGCCGGTGATCAGGCCTTCCATGATGCGCGCCATGGCTTCGGGTTCACCGATGATGAAGGTTTCGCTCGCCTGCACGAAACCGCAGGTCGCGACCGCTACGAGGGGGAAGGTTCTCAGCCCCGCGCTGCGCTCCTCCTGTTCCCGGTTCCAGCCGATCGGGATCGCCAGCACATAGGCGGTGAGGAGCGCGACGACATGCGGCAGGACGTTGAACGGGTTCGAACCGAAGGCTTCGCTGATCATGGCGGCGATAACGTAACGCGTGGGAAATGGATGCGGTGAACAGGCCCGAGCCTTGACTTGGCGGTACTTTTCCGGTTGAGGGCGCGCTCACTACAGGTGACGGGAATAGGGGCGGCTCCCGCACGCAAGTCCGCCTGGCCGGGATTACCTTGGACGGATCCCGAACGAACGGAGAAGAACCATGCGTCACCGCGTAGGCGGCCGTAAGCTGCAGCGCACTTCCAGCCATCGCCAGGCCCTGTTCCGGAACATGGCGGCTGCGCTGATTAAGCATGAACAGATCACCACCACGACTGCAAAGGCGAAGGAGCTTCGGCCCTATGTCGAGAAGCTGGTCACGCTCGCCAAGCGCGGCGGGCTAAGCAACCGCCGTCTCGCCCAGTCGCGCCTGATGGACGACGCGCAGCTCGTAAAGCTGTTCGATGTCCTCGCGTCGCGTTACGCCGACCGCAACGGCGGCTACACGCGCATCATCAAGGCCGGCATCCGCGCCAGCGACGCAGCTCCGATCTCGATCATTGAGTTCGTCGACCGCGACATGGCTGCGAAGGGCCAGGACAGCGGCCCCGTCGTAACCGAGGAAGAGTTTGAAGCCGCCTAAGCGCTTCCACTGCTGTTGAATTCAAGGGCGCGGCTGCTAACCCGAGCAGCCGCGCCTTTTTGTCTGCGCCCGGGAGGGAAATTCATGCGTCGGAGTGTTTGTCTTGTTGCCTTGCTCAGCAGTGCCTGCGTGATGACCCCAAGCCCGGAAATGGAAGCTGCCGCGGCTGCGGACGCCGCCGCAATGGCGGCGCAGGCGGCCGATGCGGCTTCCGCTCAATCGGCGCTGGCTTACCCCCAGACGCGCCGCGCGGATCTCGTCGAGACACAGTTCGGCGCTCAGGTCGCCGACCCCTACCGCTGGCTTGAGAATGACGTCCGCAACGATGCAGAGGTGAAGTCCTGGGTCGACGCGCAGAACGTCGTCACCAACCAGTTCCTCGCGACACTTCCCGGTCGCGAGGCGCTCGAGCAGCGCATCACCCAGCTCTACGATTACGAGCGGTTCGGCGTCCCGACCAAGAAGGGCGGGCGCTACTTCTATGCGCATAATAGCGGGCTTCAGAACCAGTCGGTGCTGTTCGTTCGCGACAGTCTCGACGGGCAGGGTCGGGTGCTCATCGACCCCAACACTTGGTCGGCGGATGGCGCGACGGCGCTCGCCGACTGGACGCCGAGCGAGGACGGCAGGCATCTCGTCTACTCGATCCAGGACGGCGGCTCGGACTGGCGCACCATCAAGGTGCTCGACGTCGCCACGGGCAAGGACACCGGCGACGAGGTGAAATGGGTCAAGTTCTCGTCCCTCGAATGGATGAAGGACGGGTCCGGCTTTTTCTACACGCGTTTCCCGGAGCCGGCGGCGGGGCAGGAGTTCCAGTCCACCAACCACGACGCCAAGATCTATTTTCACAAGCTCGGCACGCCGCAGTCGGCCGACCGGCTCGTCTATGCGACGCCCGACAAGCCGACCTATGGCCACTATGCGACGGTCAGCGATGACGGCCGCTGGCTGGTCATCACCACGGCGGAAGGGACCGACGACCGCTACGAGGTTCACGCGCTCGACCTGCGCGCTCGCGGCTCAAAGCCGAAGGCGCTGATCACTGGCCTCGAGAACAATTGGAGCTTCATCGGCAACGAAGGCTCGCGCTTCTTCTTCATGACCAACAAGGACGCGCCGAAGCTGAAGGTCGTCGCGATGGAGGTCGGCCGGCCTGGCAATCCGGTGACGACCTTGGTCGCGGAGCGCGAGGCGCCGCTCGACGGCGCGTCGATCGTCGGCGGTAAGCTGGTCACGTCCTACCTGGCCGACGCGAAGTCGGAGGTCAGCGTCCACAATCTGCAGGGCAAGAAGCTGACGGGCGTCGAGCTACCGGGCATCGGCACCGCGACCGGCTTCTCAGGCGATATGGACGATCCGGAGACGTTCTTCGCCTTCACCAGCTTCAACCGGCCGACGACCATCTACCGCTACGACGTGAACAGCGGGAAGGCAGCGGCCTGGGCAGCGCCCAAGGTCGCGTTCAACCCCGACGATTATTCGGTCGAGCAGGTGTTCTACGCGTCGAAGGACGGCACACGGGTGCCGATGTTCATCGTCAAGCGGAAGGACGTGACCGGCCCGGCGCCGACGCTCCTTTACGGCTATGGCGGGTTCAACGTTTCGCTGACGCCAAGCTTCTCCGCGACCCGACTCGCCTGGCTGGAGAAAGGTGGCGTCTATGCGCTCGCCAACATCCGCGGCGGCGGCGAGTACGGCAAGGCGTGGCACGAAGCTGGCCGTCTTGCGCGCAAGCAGAACGTGTTCGACGATTTCATCGCCGCGGGCGAATATCTGAAGGCCAACAACATTGCCTCGCCCAAGGGGCTGGCGATCCAAGGGGGATCGAACGGCGGCCTGCTCGTCGGCGCAGTCGTCAACCAGCGCCCCGACCTGTTCGACGCAGCCAATGCAGCCGTAGGCGTGATGGACATGCTGCGTTTCGACCGCTGGACCGCCGGCCGTTACTGGGTCGACGACTATGGTTTTCCGAACAAGGAAGCCGACTTCAGGACGCTGATTGCTTACTCCCCCTATCACAACATCAAGACCGGCGTTCACTACCCCCCGATGCTGGTGACCACTGCGGACACGGACGACCGCGTCGTGCCGGGCCACAGCTTCAAATATATCGCCGCGCTCCAGGCAGCGGACGCCAACGGCGGCCCGCACCTCATTCGCATCGAGACCCGCGCCGGCCACGGCTCGGGCAAGCCGACGAGCAAGATCATCGAGGAAGCGTCGGACGTGCTGGCCTTCTTCGCCCGCTTCACGGGGCTCAAGCTCTAGCTCAGCGGGGCTTCTTCTCGAGGTAGAGGTAGTCGGGGTCGAACTCGCCGAGATGTTTCAGGCCCGCCATGTCGTGGATGACGAGGCGGCGGTTCTCCAGCTCGACCATGCCCGTCTTCCGAAGCGCCTGTAGCGTCCGGTTGATGTGCACCGAGGTCAGTCCGAGGCACTCGCCCAACTCTTGCTGGGTCAGCGGGAAGTCGTAGGCGTGCCCGTCGTTCAACGCGACGATCCGGAGCCGCTCGAAAATCTCGCAGAACAGGTGCGCCATCCGGCTCATCGCCGATCGCCGTCCGAGCGACACCGTCCACTCCCGATGAATCGCGGCGTCGATATTGGTCATCGTCCAATAGACGCGCGCGAGATGCGGAAACTTTTCGAGCAGAGCCTTGATGCGTTCGTGCGGAGCGACCGCGATCCGGCAAGGCGTCAGAGTCGCGAGATTATGGTCGAGCCGCTTCAGGGTGAAGGCATGCAGGTCGGTGAAGTCGCCCGCGAACTGCAACTCGCTGATCTGCCTGCCGCCTTCGCGCAGGTCCTTGGTGCGCGCGATCCAGCCGTCGAGCAGGAGCAGCGATTCCTTGAGATCCTGGCCGCGACGGACAATCACCCGGTCGGCTGGGAACTCGCGCACCTCGGTGATCATCGACCGGATCGCATGCTCTTCGTCCGTGCTGATATCGTCGCGGACGCGCAGCTTTTTCAGATGTGCTTCGATCATGACGTTCTTACTCTGCCAATACAGCCGGCCCCCGCGGCATGCTCATCGTGAAACGCATGCCCTCATTGGTGAACTCAGTGTCGTATCCGCCCCTAGCCCTTACGGAAAGTACGCAACAGTCTCATTCGCCGCCGAGCCACGGACCCGATCCATCGGTTCGCGTCGAGAAGTTGTCCTATCATAGTGCGGCGACGACACGGCTGATTCCCCCGCTTTCGCTCTCGCGCGAACCGCGCCGCTCCAAAATCTAGCTGAACGGGAGCAAACGGCGCATTCAGTTCACTTGCAGTGGCGCGAGCGTAGGAAGCCTCCAAGCTTGCCGTGCGTTATGCCCGGCGAGCGTGAATGAAGGAGAGTGGCCATGAAGGCTCTGACGAAGATTCTCGCCGGCGGCATAGGCCTTGCTGCGCTCGCGAGTGCGGCCCCCGCGACCGCTCAGTACTACCCGCAGCCGCAGCC
>DASUVP010000230.1:0-6212 GCA_036378895.1 Sphingomicrobium sp. | reverse complement strand
CCAGCCACAGCGCCGCGAGGATGACGAGCACGCTTCCGAGCACCTGACGTCCGCCCGCGCCGTGGATTTCCGCCTGAGCCTCGGATTCACTCCAGGTGTAAGAGTCGAAATTGCTTGAAATCTCGGGCTCGACAGGCGGCGAAACATAATCCTTCAGCGAGGTGGGAGGAGTGTCGACGCTCTGCGGGCTCGTTTTCATGACGGGCAGTTTACCACCTTTGTCCTCGCGCGAAAGCCGTTACAGAAGCGGTTCGGCGTCCGTTTCCGGGATGCTGGCGACGGAAAAGCGGGGGGAGGGAGAAAGCTTGCCGCTTGGCGCACTGATCGGGGCTTATCAGGAAGACGATGCCGGAGGTCTGACGGCATTGCTCCCGCTCGCCGGCCGGACCCTCGTTGAATATCAGGTTCGCTGCGCCGCCGCCGCCGGAGCCGCGCCGATCGTCGTCCTGGTCGAGCGCATCCCGCTCGCGCTCAATCAGGCGTTCGAGCGCCTCCGTAATGAAGGGTTGACCGTCGTGCTTGTGAGCGATGGAAACGAGGCGGCCACGCGGTTCGAAGCGAATGAGCTCGTTCTTCTGGTCTCCGATGGGGTCGTTCCACCGCTTGAGCTTCTGACCGGTCTCGAGGATGAGCAGGAGGCGCTCATCCTCACCGTCCAGGACGACGAACAGCATGAGGATTTCGAGCGTATCGACGGCGTCAGCCGCTGGAGCGGCGTCGCTTTGGTCGAAGGACGCACTCTGGGCGCCACTGCTGCAATTGTCGGCGACTGGGACCTGCCTTCGACATTGCTTCGGCGGACTTTGCAGGCAGGCGCCCGGCTCGTGCCCGTCGCGCCGGGATGCGAGCCGCTCTTGGCCCGGAATTCGGGCGAACTCGAGCGGTTCGAGCGATCTTTGATCAGCGGCTCGCGAACGCCCCGGACGGATCTCGCCAGCCGCTACATCCTTCCGCCCATCGAGGATTTCGCCACCGAGCGTCTGATGGAAACGCGGGTGCGCCCGGATTGGCTGTTGCTCATCGCACTGGTCCTGACCCTGGGCGCAGCGTTCGCTTTCACTCGGGGGTGGTTGTGGCCTGCCGCCGCGATGCTGCTCCTTTCAACTCCGCTCGACCTCGTGGCGAGACGGCTCGGACTTCTGCGCCTTCGTCCGCTCCCGGTCGGCGGATTGCTAGAGAGGCTTCTCTGGCCAGCTGCGGGCCTCTCGCTGCTCGCGCTGGGATGGTGGGAAATGCGGCACGGCTCGGGCTGGGGCGCATTCGTTGCGGCGGCGGCAGCGGCTGCTTTCGCGCAGGCCTATCAGCTCGAACGGGCCCACACCGAAGTTGCTCTTCCGCTTTGGCTTTTCTCGCGGCGGAACGCGATTCTGGCGCTGATCCTGTTCGCGCTTGCAGGGGCGTGGACGGGCTACCTGATCGCGGTCCTCATCTACGCCGCTATCTCCTTCTTCTTTGTCCAATATTTGGCGCACCGGATACGGTCAGAATTGACGACGCATTAACCTCAATCCGATAATGGCGGTGAAATGGTGCCGGACGAATGGCCGATTGCGTCCCCGTCTGAAGACGAGGGGGGCTATCCTGCGCGGCCCGCGGGCCGCCGGCGCTTGCCCACCGTCCGCCGGGATTTTTTCCTCGATCCACGCGATCGTCTGACGGAGCAGGAGCGGGCGCTGATGACCGCCATGCTCGTCGAGCTTCTCGGCACGATCGCCGAGGAAATCCGGGGCACTTTGCCGGTCGGCTTCGTCGCAGCGAACGATGAGGACAACCAGCAGCTGTTTCGCGAGCTGAGCGAAGCCGGGCTGCTCGATCATGTTGACCTGATCACGCTTCTCCTTCGCCGTGCGGATGAGGAGCGGATCGCAAATGCCGTGAGAACGCGGACGTCTCCGCGCGGCGGGTTCCTCCAGGCGCTGATCGCCGACGAGGACGAGGGCATCTCGGCCGCTGCGATGGCGCTCATCCTGGCGCGGGGACGCAGGCGCAACCGGCTCGGACAGCCCCGCATCGAGTTCGAGGATTTGCCGGCACCGCTGGCGAGGAACCTGGCCAACTCAGTCGCTGCGGCGCTCCGGCAGCACGTACCGGGAATCGCCTCCAAGGAAGGTCATCTTCCCTTTGGCAGCGCGGCGGCTGCGCTGCTGGCGTCACGCGACGACAGCAAGGCGGTCGACGGGCTCACCACCGCGCTGGTCCGGACCCTTAATCGCGCCGGCTATCTCGACGAACGCCTGCTCGAAAGCGCCGCCGAAGAAGGCGATGTCGCATTCCTTTCCGCCGCGCTCGGCGAGCTGGCCGGCATCGGGGCCGCAGGCGCCTGGGACTATCTCGCGGATGGAGATGATGGCCGCCTGGTCCTCCTGCTGAGGCTGGCAGGCGTCTCGCGAAATTTTGCAGCGCAGCTTCTCGCCTTGCTGGGCGATCTCGTCGGGATCGTCGATCTGGGCACCGAGATCGGCCGTTTCGATGGGCTGGACGAGGCGAAGGCTCGTGCCGTCAGCGAATGGCTGCAGCTCGACACCGGCTATCGCGCGGCGCTTCGAACATTGGGAGGCGATGGTGGCGACCGCGCCCTCTGATCGCGGCCCCGTTCGCGGGCGGCTCGACCGCGAGGACCGGCTGATCTCGGCCGATCCCGATCTCGTCGCTCTCCAGGTTGAGGCCGGATCACACATCGGCTCGGAACTCGCGCTTCCCCAGATCACGGCGATCGCCCGCCTCGCCCGCAAGCTTGGCGTGCCCATCTACCGGAATGCCATCGCGGCCGGGGCGGAGCATGACGTCGAATTGTGGGTCCGGGCGACGCCCGAGGGCGATGAAGTTGCGTTGCTCCTCGAACGCTGGATTTACCGCCCGCCCGCGGCTCCGCGTCTCGGGATCCTCGTGCCTCACGAGCAGCATATCGAAATCGGTGCGGCGCCCGAGGAGTGGGCCGCCAACGAGGACCTTTCGATCGTCTCGATCTCCTCGGGGCTGGCGGAAAAGCTTGGCACCACGGTCGAGGAAGCCATTGGCAAGCTGCTTACGCGATTCGTGAAGCTCGAAGAGAATGAGGACGGTGAGCTGCCGCTGCTGATTGCGGCCACCTCGCGGACCGACTTCGACGGCCAGCGGGCAAAACCGCGGCGTGGAAGCGACGAAGTGCTCATCCTCCGCGGCACTCCCGTAACGTCGGCCGATGGAAAATTTGCCGGTTTCCAGGGCGAAGCGTTCGGCGAATCTGCCTTGGCAAATGCGCCGGCAAAGGACCCGGCGTCGGAGCTGGACGACATCATCGACGAGGCGCTTCGCTCGCCGCTTGACCGGATCATCGAAAGTGCGGACCGAATCGTGCAGCAGTCGGACGGTCCGCTCCGGGCCGATTATGCCGATTATGCGAGCGACATCGCTGCCGCCGCACGCCATCTCCTCTCGGTCATCCGTTCGATGAACGGCACCGCCGACCAGGATCGGGACCGCGTCGATCTGGTCGCTCTGGCAACCGAAGCGATCGGCCTCCTCGAAAACGCGGCACGGGCTGAGAGCGTCACCATCGTGTCCGAACCCAGCCGCCAGCTCTCCGCGCACGGAGACGCCCGCGGGGTCATCCAGATCCTCGTCAACTTGCTCGGCAACGCCGTGCGGCATTCCCCGAAGGGCGGAACCGTGACGATCACCTTCGACCGCACGGATGGGTTCGCCCGCGCGCATGTCGCCGACCAGGGTCCGGGAATCGCTGCCGAAGACCAGCAGCGGATCTTCGAGCGGTTCGAGCGGGCCAAGGGAGCGGAAGGCGGTACCGGGCTCGGTCTCGCAATCGCTCGCCGGCTGGCTCGCGCAATGGGCGGCGACGTTTCGCTGGTCAGCGAGCCGGGACAGGGCGCTCGCTTCACGCTTTCCCTGCCCGCAGCCTGAGGTCTCCGCCCTAGCGTTTGCCTACGGGCACGTAGTCCCTGTGCGTCGCGCCGACGTAAAGCTGGCGCGGACGGCCGATCTTTTGCTCGGGATCGGAGATCATCTCGTTCCACTGGGCGACCCATCCGACGGTCCGGGCGAGCGCGAAAAGGGCCGTGAACATGTCCGTCGGGAAGCCGATCGCGTTGAGGATAACGCCCGAATAGAAATCGACGTTCGGGTAGAGCTTCTTCTCGATGAAATATTCGTCCTTGAGGGCGATCTGCTCGAGCTCCTGGGCGACGTCGAGCACCGGATCGGAGATGTTGAGCTCCTTCAAGACCTCCTCCGCCGTTTCCTTCATCACCTTCGCGCGCGGGTCGAAGTTCTTGTAGACGCGGTGGCCGAATCCCATCAGCCGGAACGGATCGTCCTTGTCCTTGGCGCGGGCGATATATTCCGGGATGCGCTCCACGCGGCCGATTTCGCGCAGCATGTTGAGCGCCGCCTCGTTGGCGCCGCCGTGCGCCGGGCCCCAAAGGCAGGCGATGCCCGCCGCAATGCAGGCGAACGGGTTCGCTCCCGAGGACCCGGCGAGCCGAACCGTAGAGGTTGACGCATTCTGCTCATGGTCGGCGTGAAGGATGAAGATCCGCCGCATGGCGTTCTCGATCACCGGGTTGACCACATAGGGCTCGGCCGGGACGCCGAAGGTCATGCGGAGGAAATTACCGGTGTAGGACAAGGAGTTGTCGGGGTAGAGGAAGGGCTGCCCGATCGAATATTTGAAGGCCATCGCCGCGATCGTTGGCATTTTCGCGATGAGGCGATGCGAGGCGATCATCCGCTGCTGCGGATCGGTGATGTCGGTGCTGTCGTGATAGAAAGCGCTCAGCGCTCCGACCACGCCGCACATGATCGCCATTGGGTGGGCATCGCGGCGAAATCCTCGATAGAAGGTGGCGAGCTGCTCATGCAGCATGGTGTGGCGGCTGATCGTGTAGACGAACGTGTCGAGCTCGTCCTTCTTGGGGAGCTCGCCGTGCAGAAGTAGGTAGGCGACCTCCATGAACGTCGACTGCTCGGCCAGCTGGTCGATGGGATAGCCGCGGTGGAGGAGGATGCCCTTCTCGCCGTCGATGTAGGTAATCGCGCTGCGGCAGCTCCCGGTCGACGTGAAGCCGGGGTCGTAGGTGAACATGCCGGTTTCCGCGTAGAACTTGCGGATATCGACGACGTCCGGGCCGACCGTGCCCTCGAGCACCGGATACTTATATTTTCCGGTGGGGGCTTCCAGGGTCAGGGTCTTATCGGTCATTCATTCGGCTCCAACATCTGATCTTCTATACGCGCCAGGCTCTCGCTCTTGCCGAGCAGCGCCAATACGTCAAAAATTCCCGGGCTTGTGGTCCGGCCGGTCAACGCGGCACGCAGCGGCTGGGCAAGCTTCCCGAGCTTTACGCCCTCGGTCTCGGCCACCTGCCGCACAGACTGCTCCAGCGCGTCATGGTTCCATTCCGCGTTCCCAAGCGCCTTGTGCGCCCGCGAAAGCAGGGCACGGCTGTCATCGGTCAGAAGGGCGGCTGCGGCTTCGTCGAAATCGAGCGGGCGGCTCGAGAAGAGGAACTTCGCGCCTTCGGCAAGCTGATTGAGGTCGTGAGCCCGGGCCTTCAGCTCGGGCATGGCGCGGACGAGCAGCTCCTTCTGGCCGGCGTCGAGCCCCAGGTTCGGAGCGACGAGATCGGCGAGCCGCGCATCGTCCGCCTCGCGGATGTAATGGCCGTTGAGGTTTTCGAGCTTCTTGAAGTCGAACCGCGAGGGCGACTTGCCGACATGGGCAAGGTCGAACCACTCGATCGCCTGGTCGCGGCTGATGATCTCGTCGTCGCCATGACCCCAGCCAAGACGGAGGAGGTAGTTCGATACCGCTTCGGGCAGGAGGCCAAGCTCGTCGCGATAGGAATCGACCCCGAGCGCCCCGTGGCGCTTGGAAAGCTTGACCCCGTCGGGCCCGTGGATCAGCGGCACGTGGGCATAGGTCGGCTCCGGCCAGCCCATTGCGCGAATGATCGCAAGCTGGCGGAAGGCGTTGTTCAGATGGTCATCGCCGCGGATGACGTGGGTCACGCCCATGTCGTGATCGTCCACCACGACGGCCAGCATGTAGGTCGGAGTCCCGTCCGAGCGGAGCAGGATGAAGTCGTCCAGCTCGGCGTTTTGCACTGCAACACGGCCCTGGACCTTGTCCTCGATCACCGTCTCGCCGTCGCGCGGCGCCTTGAGGCGGATGACGAAGGGCGTGTCACCCTGCTCGTCGGTCACATCGCGCCAGGGGC